>CAITIF010000684.1 GCA_903892365.1 uncultured Pirellula sp.
CCCGATAGCCGAAAAGCTCGGGCTGTTGCGCAATCGGTCGATGGTCCTGTAACCCCCACGGTTCCAGGCTCGATCTTGAAGCAGCATCCCGACGTCACGCTTGTTCTCGATGAAGCCAGCGCTCAAAATCTCAGCCCGCACAGTCTTCAAAACGCCCAGCGGATTTAAGAAAATGAAATACTGCGATTTACAAGTCAACGGAGCCTTCGGCGTTGACTTCAACAGCGAAGATCTGACCCTCGATCAGTTTCGATTCGCCTGCAATCAGCTCGTTCAAATCGGGGTCACGGATTTTCTTCCTACCATCATTACCGACTCGATACCGGAAATGTGTCGTCGCATTTCCAAGATCGCTCAATGGGTCGAAGACAATTCAGATCTCCGACCATGCGTCCGAGGCATTCATGTGGAAGGTCCTTTCCTTTCCAACGTCCCCGGATTTTATGGAACGCATCCTCCACAGCATATCCAAGGTGCGAGCGAAGAGAATGCCATGAGGTTGATCGAAGCAGGGCGCGGGCGAGTTAAAATCCTGACGCTCGCTCCGGAGCAAGATTCCGATGGCATTGTGACGCAACGTGTGCGTGCCGAAGGGGTGATGGTGTTTGCCGGCCATACCAATGCCAGCTACGATCAACTACGTAAATCCGTCGACTCCGGGTTGGTCGGATTCACTCACCTAGGAAATGGATGTGTGCATCAAGTGGACCGCCAAGATAACATCATGCAGCGTGTGTTGGCTCTTCAAGAACATTTGTTTGTCACCTTTATTGCAGACGGAGTGCACTTGCCAGGGTGGCTTTTGAGCTCGTGGATTCGTATCTTTGGCCCTGACCGCAGCATCATCATCAGCGATTCCATGAGCGCTGCTGGGATGCCACCAGGCGAGTATTCGATCGGCGGGCAGCCCATTCTCGTGGACGCCCAGCGGCGTACCAAGCATCGCCATCACGGCTATCTCGCAGGCTCCGCCTCCACCATGGCCGATATGGACGCTTGGCTTCCCATCGCAATCAATATAGATGACACCACACGGGCCAAAGTCCTTTTCTCCAATGCATACGAGCTCTTGAAATGATGGTCCACCGGCTTTGGGGTGTTTCAAGTTATTGGTTCGGCACGGCAGTCGCCATTCTGCTTGCTATGACTGGTTCCAGGCATGCGTGTTCTCAGACAACCTTGTCCCGATTCGAACTCTCCCAACCCTCCATGGGCTCCATGTTGGATCTGGTGGTCTACGCTCCGGATGAACAACGGGCAAAGCAGTCCATAGATGCCGGGCTGATGGCCCTCGAACGGTTGTCACTGATCTTAAGCAATTACGATGCGAACAGTGAAATTTCCCTTCTAAGCCAAAAGGCATTTCATGGGCCGATCGCGGTTAGCCATGATCTTCAAGTCGTCCTACAAGAAAGTCGTCGATGGCATGCATTTAGTGTCGGTAGATTCGATATCACCGTGGGCCCTTTAAGTCAGCTATGGCGCACGAGTCGAAAGAAAAAGGAACTCCCTGCTCCAGATCAAATCGAACAAGCTCGCAAAACATGTGGCTGGGACAAGATCCAGTTGATACCCGACCCAAGCGAGGTTGGGTCAAGCGATGATTCGGTGCAACATGCTTCGGTGCAACAGATGGTTTCACTGAAATCGTCGGGTATGCGGCTTGACGTGTCCGGGCTTGCTACTGGATACATTATCGATCGAATGTTTGAGGCGATGGTCGCCACGGGGACTGAATCGATCCTGATCAACGCAGGTGGGGACATTCGCGTAGGAAAAGCTCCACCCGGCCGCGATGGATGGCGAGTCGATGTTGCGGGACTTGGGCTGAATGCGCCTTTGTTCTCAACGTATCTGGTTTCCAACTGCGCCGTGACAACTTCCGGAGACTTATACCAGTATGTGGAAATTGATGGCCGTAGGTTCAGTCACTTTATCGATCCTTTTTCAGGAAGTCCGATTGAGCGTCGGCAAAGTGTGACCGCGTTTGCAGCCACCGCGCTCGACGCAGATGCGGGAGCAACGGCCCTGGCTGTGATGGGGATGGAACTGGGGGCTGAGCAGTTTCCAAAGCTTCCTCTTGGAAAGGCGATTTTCATGCAGTTTGATAAGGAGACGAATGACTTGCGATTTCGCTCCCTTGGCGATCGTCGATTTGGACAGCCATGATTGGCGGGATTTCGAATGCTCGCTGCGGCCCATCCTCTTACCTAACCTGGACAAAGCCATCGGCTCGGTTATCCTCTTAACCACTGAAAAATTCTGCCCGAATTCGTAACTGAGAGTCCTACCAGCAATGTCCGACGCCGCCATTCATCAGCAACTTCCGTTAGCTCTCGATTCCTTCAAGGATCCCGAAAGCAATCGACCGATGTCGAAGACTGGCCAAGTGGGAGACTGGGCGGTGTCCGATGGAGTCGTCAGCTGCCGTTTAAGTTTGACTTCTATGATGCAGCCGATCGCCGGCGAAGTTGCAGATTCTCTTCGCGACCATTTGTTGACGACCGTTCCTGGCGTCAAGCAAGTGAATGTAAAACTGGACATCACCTATCGTCCTGCTCCGACGGTAGGGCAAATCGGCTTGAAAGTGAAAAGCGTGATCGCTGTCGCTGCGGGCAAAGGTGGTGTTGGCAAAAGCACCCTTGCTGCTTCAATCGCGTTGACCTTGGAACGATTGGGAGCCAAAGTGGGCTTGATGGATGCTGACGTTTACGGCCCGAGTATTCCCCATCTGTTGGGCCTAGAGGGTCGCCCAGAAATCGTTGATGGCAAAATCCAACCGATCAAATCGGGCGAGATGCCTGTCATGTCGATGGGCTTTTTGATCGGGAAAGACCAAGCTGTCGTTTGGCGAGGGCCGATGCTTCACGGTTCGATCACTCAGTTTTTACGCGATACCGCCTGGGGCGAGCTCGATTATTTGATTATCGATATGCCACCAGGAACCGGGGACGTTGCGTTGACTTTGTCCCAGCTTCTGCCACTTTCGGGTGTTGCGATTGTGTGCACTCCTCAAGAGGTGGCTTTGCTGGATGCAGGCAAAGCGATCGCCATGTTTGAGAAGACCAATGTGCCAGTTCTTGGTGTCGTCGAGAACATGAGCGGGTTTACAGATCCCGAATCCGGTAAGACTTTTGATATCTTCGGAAAAGGCGGGGCGCGGTCCAAAGCGGAAGAGCTAGGGGTTCCGTTCTTGGGCGAAGTGCCAATTCAAATCAAGCTGCGAAGCGAATCGGATGAAGGCCGCCTAGCGGATGTCATTCAGGACCCAATGATCGCGAAACCCTTCGAGAACATTTGCCGTGGCTTGGTTCGCTCGCTGGTGAGCCAGATCGCATCCCGATCCAGTATCTCTGCCCCGCTGCCAATTCTGTAGTCACTGCTGCTTCTGTAGTACTGTTGCTGCCGAATCAGCTAGCGTTCTAGTCACCGTCGCGGCCGATTGCGTCCTCGTTTTGCGAGCAACATTGGCCGGATGAATACGTAGACGGCTGGCGAGATGGCAACGCCAATAAAACAAGTCGCAAGTACCAAATGTGGCTTCATCCAAATCGCGTTGGGCAAGAACGCGAATGCACCGATCAGACCGAGCCCAGAAATCAGCGTCAGCTCATGTCTTCTAGGTTGATGTACCAACGAGAACCAGAGCAATCCAATCCAGAACGCGAGCAACAGGCCAACCAAGCCCCAGCAAAGGTAGCCCAGCAGTCCGATCGCAACCGGAAAGACAACCAAAAATACTTCCATTCGTGGAATGCGCATCAGGCTACCAGTCTGGGGTCTTCGAGAGAGCCAAATACAAGATCCATCCTAGCACTCCCGAACAAACAGCTCCGGCAAAAAATGGCCTGAACCAAACGTTCGATAATCTTCCGAAGACCAAGTCCGCAAGTCCTGCCAAGGAAGGCAGAAAAAGGACCGATGCCAAAAGCCAGGCTGGAAGCGAAAACGGCTCAAAGAACCTACTGACAGTTAAAATACCTACTGCCAGGATTGCAAGCGGAAGAACAACGGTCGATAGCTGCCACCCGTAGTGTGTCTTGGATGTCGAAGGCAAGACGAGCGATACAATACTGGCCGCTACCGCGACCGCAGATCCAACCAATCCCAATTCCCCGAGGCTACCGTAGGTGAGCATGGCAATCGCCGCGACACAACCAAGCTGAGCCAACACGACCAGCGAATGCCAGCGTGCAGCACCACTTTTCGCCATCGCATTGAGCGAAAATGTATTCCAGGCAATCGCGGCAATGCCGGCTGCAATCCATGGCATCTGTTTGGCGGATTGGTCCTTCCAAACTTGTCCTTCGTTCAAACTGACAAACAAAATTCCGATGGACATCCCCCACAACAAAGTTGCTGCAATAGAAACATATTGGATGGGTGTCGAGAAAATAGATCGAGCGATCGCAAGGGTAATCATGGCCGCTGGAATCAACCAGATCATCCAATTCCATTGGTAGGATGCTTTCCAATTCAGCCATTCTTCAGGCTTGCATAGAATTTCACGAGACCAAAAATCGGAAACAACAAAGCCGACGCCGCACAAAAAGGCTCCGCACAAATTCTGAAGCCAAACCCCTGGCACTGGCTCGTCCTCAAACCAATCCTCGCCTTTGTCGGTTCTTGCAATGAGAATGCAACCGATCAAG
>CAITIF010000685.1 GCA_903892365.1 uncultured Pirellula sp.
AGCAAGTCGTAGTTGCCAGGTCGCTGACGGTTGCCTACTTCATCGGCTGGTCTTGCGAAATTGCGAACCAGAAGCTTTTTCTCTGGGTGCCTTAGATGGAGCAGCGTTTCGAAGTTGCCGTACAGATTCATTTTCTCGGCGGTCGAATTCCCTACCAGCGCGATCCGTTCCCCTTCAAAAAATTGCAACGGCAGAGTGGATGGTTTCTGCGCCGGGCGTGCCGGACGAGCAGGCATCTTCAGCAATTCTTTTCCTGGAACATCGGAATCTGCGGCAACCAGATTCGAACCCGTTGGGGTGAGCCACCCCAAGCAAAGGACAACAAAAAGACGGGACAAGAGCCGAGTTTTTGGGAATGAATTCATGTTCGGTGGATAGGAAGGTGGGAGGGGTGGGAGTGGAAGGATCGATAGTTGCATCCACAAGTAAAAACCAGGGCAAGGTTCCAGCATAATTCGATGCTGGAACCGACGCACTCAAAATCTACTCGTCAAATCTACTGACCAAATCTATTCGTCCATAACATCGGTTTCGCGACTCTTGGAGAGTTCACCGACGGCATTCTCGTACTTTTTGGTCAGTTCTTGAATTTCTTCCTTGGTCTTATCGCGATCGTCTTCGCTGATAACTTTATCTTTTTCGGCTGTGTCGACCGCTTTGTTTGCGTCTCGACGAACGTTGCGAATCGACACTCGCGATTCTTCCGACAGTTCCTTAATCCGAGCGACCAGCTTCTTGCGTACATCGGTGCTCAAGGGCGGAATGTTGATTCGAATAATCCGACCGTCGTTTTGCGGATTAAGACCCAATTCGCTGGCAACAATTGCCTTCTCAATGTCTTTGATCGTGCTTGGGTCGAATGGGCGAATCACTAGCTGTTGTGGTTCCGGTGCACCCACGCTCGCCAGCTGCTTCAAGGGTGTTTGAGAACCATAAACAGTGACCTTCACTGAGTCGAGCAGGCCCGGGGTGGCGCGTCCGGTTCGGATGCCAGCTAGGTTATTTTTAAGAACCCCAAGGGCTTTTTCCATGCGTTCTTCAGCGTCCATCAAGATTTCTTCGACAATCATAATTTGCTCCGAATTGAGAGAAGGGGTGTTGCGAAATGGGAGAGAGGTAAACCAGAGGGCATCACGATGATGCCAAGACCATGCGATCGATGCTTAGGTAGCGTTGATCAAGATGCGTTCGCCAGAGGCGCTTCGAGGGCTGATTCGAGTGCCCACTTTTTGACCGCTTACGGCTTTCACGATGTTGCCATCCTTCTTGAAATTGAAAATCAAGATGGGTAACTGGTGAGTTCGGCACTGTGCAATCGCCGTGGAATCCATCACTTTTAGGTTTTTCTCCATGACCGTATCGTAATCCAATTCACGGTAGAGGATCGCATGAGGGTTCTTTTCTGGATCTTCGCTGTAAACGCCGTCTACCCGCGTCGCCTTGAGAACAATATCGGCGTCCAATTCCAACCCTCGGTTGGCAGCGGCCGTATCGGTGGTGACGTAGGGAGCCCCGGTGCCGGCAGCTAAAATCACGATTCGCCCCTTTTCGAGATGCCGAATGGCTCGGCGTCGAATAAAAGATTCCGCCACCCCATCCATCTTGATGGCCGACATGACCCGAGTCGCACAGCCAATACTTTCCAATGCGTCCTGCATGGCCAACGCGTTGATCACGGTTGCCAACATCCCCATGTAATGAGCGGTCGCTTCCTGAATCAGTTCGCCGCTGGAGCCTTTGAATTGTGCGCCGCGAAGGATGTTTCCGCCCCCCACCACCAAGGCAATTTGACATCCAAGTTCGTGCGCTTGTTTGACTTGCTTGGCGATCACGGTCACTTCGTCCATGCTGATGCCGCGTTCGCCGGCATGCGCCAGACTCTCACCGCTCAACTTAAGAATGACTCGTTTGTATTGCGGCCGATGCTTTTCTGCGGATTCCTCTGGCATTGCGTCAGGACTTTATTTTTCGTGTGCGAAGTGACAATCGACTGCGAAGTGACAATCGATTGGGTCGAACCGCCTTTTTCCAAATTCGCCGGATCGACGCATGAATAATAACCGGAAATGCAAGTCGCCACGAGAAGGGTCTTGTCGATTATGGTCGGAAACGTGTAGGCTACGAGAATTGTCGTTTGCTTACCGCTATTCTCGTTTGGACGGAGTTTTGGGTCATGAAATTATTTGAGGGCAAGAAGGGATTGATTCTCGGGGTCGCCAACGATCGCTCCATCGCATGGGCTATCGCTCAAGAAATCATGGAACACGGTGGAGTTTGTGGTTTTTCGCATCTTCCCGATAAGCCCGAAGACGACAAAAAGAAAAATCGGATGCGGGTGTCGAAATGCACCTCCCAATACGAAAGCCAAACCGCTTTTTTGGAGCCGTTGGATGTTCAAGACGACGCACAAGTCGACGCGTTCATGAAAATGGCTGGTGAAAAGCTAGGAAATATTGACTTCCTGTTGCACTCCATCGCCTTCGCAGACCGGGATGATTTGTCGCGCGATACCGTTGAAACCAGCCGTGCTGGATTTAAGTTGGCGATGGACGTCAGCGTTTACAGCTTGATTTCGGTCACCAATGCAGCCCGGCCTTACTTGAATCCCGAAGCTTCCGTTCTCGCGATGACCTACTTTGGCGGCGAAAAGTGCGTACCGGGCTACAATGTCATGGGAATTTGCAAAGCAGCCTTGGACGCCACCATTCGGTACTTGGCGTACGACATGGGGCCGAAGAACATCCGAGTCAACGCGGTCAGCGCCGGCCCTCTAAAAACACTCGCAGGTGTTGCTGCTGGAGTTGGTGAAATGCAAGAATACTATGGATTTGTCGCTCCGATGGGACGCTGTGTCACTCACGAAGAAGTGGGACGATCCGGCGCCTACCTCCTCAGCAACTACAGCAATGGAATCACTGGTGAAATCCTCCATGTGGATGCTGGATACAACATCATGGGCAGCCCCGGACGACTGCTTTACGAGTTCGCTAAGAAGTAATCCAAGAAGTAATCTCGGTGACACATCGGTATTGTCTTGGAAAGGCCACAATCCTTGCGTGCGAAAGTTAGCTACGGTAGTTCGCAATTTCTGGATTCACGGTTACACTTGAGCATAACTTTAGGGGACTCGTTGTTCCCCTAAAGCATGATTGCGGATTGTTTTCCTTGTGTTTTCGGATGCGTTCCAGCACCACTCGAATCCTTGAGCATCTATGGTTTGGCAGCGAGTTTGTATTATTGGAGTTGGGTTGCTTGGCGGCTCAATCGGTCTCGCATTGAAACGAAAACGACTTGCCAAGCAAGTCGTTGGGGTCGGCCGAAACATCGCTAAGCTGGAAACCGCCATTCATCGTGGCGCCATCGACTTGGCGACCGATGATATCTTGGTGGGGGCTAAAGACGCCGACTTGGTGATTGCCTGCACGCCTGTTCAGTCCATTGTGGACTCGCTTTGCGTCGCAGCAAGCGTGGCCACCTCCAATGCTATTTTGACGGATGTTGGCAGCACCAAACAAAGCATCACACGTTCCGCTCTAGGGAGGCTTTCACCCAAGCAATTCATTGGCAGCCACCCCATCGCGGGCGGACACCACAGCGGGGTAGAACACGCCGTCGGAACGCTCATTGACGGAGCGTTGGTGGTTATTACGCCGTCGGAAAATACCGATCCGGAATTAGTAGACCGAATGTCAGGGTTTTGGGAGTCGATGGGCGCCAGAATTTGCGTCCTTTCGCCAAAAGATCATGACGAAGCACTCGCTGTGGCAAGTCACTTGCCTCACATGGTCGCTTCCGCGCTTGCCACCGCAACTCCGCCCGAAATTCTCCAGTTTGTCGGCAAGGGATGGATGGATTCAACGCGGATCGCAGCCAGTAACTCACAATTATGGCGACAGATCTTGGAAGAAAACCATGTGCCTGCCTTACAAGCGATGAAGAACTTTGCCACAATTTGCGGTTCATGGGTCGAAGCTCTTGAAAAGGGAGATTTCGATCAGATCGAACAACTACTCAAAGCGGGAAAAGCAACACGTGAGGCTGTGGCAAGTAGACATTCATCCGGCTAACGGGCAACCGGATTCTCTCGGACTCGCGGCAGTCAAGTCCGCAACCGAACTAGGTATCGCAAGCGACTTGGCAATGGAAGCGGCGTACGGCTTTCTGTTGCAAGGGGATCTTGATGAGAAGCAAGCGAACAAGATTGCCAATGAACTGTTGGCTGACCCCATCGCGCAGAAATGCGTGACGGCAATCGTTGGGCAACCAGCACTGAACGCTCCGCGATCGTTCTCAGCCACCGACTGCACCTTGATCTATTCGATGCCCAAAGCTGGGGTCATGGACCCTGTTGCGCAGAGCACGTTGAACATGCTGCTTGGACTAAAGTATCCGGTGGAAGAGGTACGAACCTTCCGCAAATACTGGGTTCGAAGCGCACAAGGTGCTCCTGAAAAATCCGTGGTTCAGCGGCTATGCCAAAAGATTCTCGCTAACGACTCGATCGAACAAGTGAATGTCGGGCCGCTTCAAATGGAGCAGCTCGCGGTCGGTGCTCCTTACCAATTTCAATTGGTGATGGTTCCCATTTGCGATCTCGATGAAGACGCGTTGATGGTTCTCAGCAAGACCGGACAGCTTTATCTTTCCCTTGCTGAAATGCGAACCGTCCAAGATCATTTTCGCGAACAAGGTCGCGAGCCCACCGATATCGAGCTGGAAACGATCGCGCAGACCTGGAGCGAACATTGCAGCCATAAAACGCTGGGCGGAAAAATCGAATACCACGATGAAAATGGCACTCGCCACTTCAAGAGCATGCTCAAGGAAACCATCTTTGCAGCCACGGTGAAGATTCGTGAAATGCTTGGGGCCGATGATTGGTGCGTCAGCGTTTTCAAGGACAATGCCGGAGTCGTCCAGTTCGATGATGAAGACCATGTCGTCTTCAAAGTCGAAACCCATAATCATCCCTCGGCCATCGAGCCTTATGGTGGTGCCAACACCGGCCTCGGCGGGGTGATTCGCGATCCTCTCGGCACGGGCTTGGGGGCAAAGCCAGTTTGCAGCACAGATGTCTTTTGCTTCGCCTCTCCGAATTATCCACCGAACGATCTTCCCCCAGGTGTACTCCACCCACGACGCGTGATGTCCGGCGTTGTCTCCGGGGTGCGCGACTACGGTAATCGAATGGGGATTCCCACCGTCAATGGAGCCGTCTACTTCGACGACCGATACCTGGGCAACCCCTTGGTTTATTGCGGAAACGTGGGCATCCTTCCCAAAGACAAAGTGGAAAAGAACGCTAATCCTGGCGATCTGATTGTCGCAATCGGTGGAAGAACCGGTCGCGACGGCATTCACGGAGCTACCTTCAGCAGCGTCGAACTGACCCACGAAAGCGAAGCCATCTCCGGCGGATCCGTTCAAATCGGAAACGCGATCACGGAGAAAATGGTTCTGGATGTTCTCTTGCAAGCGCGTGACCAAGGACTCTACTCCGCTGTCACCGACTGTGGTGCTGGCGGCTTCAGCAGCGCGGTCGGTGAAATGGGGGAATCCATCGGGGCCGAAGTTTGGCTCGATCAAGCTCCTCTCAAATACGATGGCCTGAACTACACCGAAATTTGGATCAGCGAAGCGCAAGAACGGATGGTCATGGCCGTGCCACCTGACAAGCTGGATCGATTGAAGGCTCTGTGCAACGGTGAAGATGTTGAAGTGGCTGTCTTGGGCAAGTTCACTCCGACTGGATTGCTGCGGCTGATGTACCAAGGAATCGAAGTCGGTTGTGTCAGCATGGAATTTTTGCATCAAGGTCGACCACCTGTGGTTCGACAAGCAGTCTACAAACCAACACCAGAGACCACTTGCGAGCTCGGAAAACTGGATCGAGCCGCCATCGAAGGGACGCTTCTCAAGATCTTGGCCCACCCAACGGTTGCCAGCAAACACTGGGTCATCCGACAGTACGATCACGAGGTGCAGGCAGGCAGCGTTGTGAAACCCCTCGTGGGCCCGTCGACGAACGGACCAAGCGACGCCGCTGTCGTTCGGCCTAAACTGAGAAGCAACCGAGGGCTTGTTCTGTCCTGCGGCATGAATCCACGCTTGGGAGATTACGATCCGTACCATATGGCCACCTCCGCCATCGACGAAGCCGTTCGAAACGCCGTCTGCGTAGGAGCCGACCCGAAACGGATCGCCATCTTGGACAATTTCTGCTGGGGCAATACTGAAAAACCAGAAACGCTGGGAACTCTGGTTCGCGCCTCGATCGGTTGCCATGACTTAGCGGTCGAGTGGAAGACTCCGTTCATCAGCGGCAAAGATAGCTTGAACAATGAGTTTACCTGGTTTAATGCAGACGGTGGGAAACAAACGATCGCCATCCCATGCTCTTTGCTGATTAGTGCTATGGGACAAATCGATGATTGTTCCAAAGCGATCACCATGGACCTAAAGCGTCCAGGCAACCTCATCTATTTGGTAGGAGTGACACGCGATGAATTGGCCGGATCCTATGCCGCCATGGTGCTCGGGAAAACCGGCGGGACAATCCCTAAGGTGGATGCTCCACTCGCAATGCGAAGCTATCAAGCGCTTCACCAAGCCATCCAAAATCGCCAAGTCGTGTCATGTCATGATTTGAGCGAAGGTGGCCTAGCCGTTTCGCTATCGGAAATGGCATTCGCAGGGGAATTGGGTGCCTCGATCGACATTTCCAGCATGCGTCAAGCAAGCTTTATCAATATCGAGGTCGCTCTGTTTTCAGAATCGAACAGCCGAATCCTTTGCGAAGTCAACGCAAAAGATGCGACCGCCTTCGAACGGACCATGCAAGGCTTGCCATGCTTTAAGCTTGGCGAAGTTGCAACACACGACCGAGTTGCGGTTCAATGTGATGGCGAAACCATTCTCGATATGACATGGGCATCGCTTCGAGATACTTGGCTCGCCCCGTTGGATTGGGAGTAAAAGACAACACAAAGGTACACTATGACGACCCCTGCCCCCAATCACTCGCAACCCCTTGAGGCTGTCGCGGTATCGATGACTCCGCTTCAGCGGTTCGATGAATATCTGCAATCCAAAGGGCTCCGAAATACCGAGCAACGCAAGTTCTTGATCGAACAAGTTTTCAATCGGCACGAACATTTTGATGCCGATCAACTGATCGATCAACTGCCTGCCAAAGGCCAGGCGAACTACGTCTCTCGCCCAACCGTGTATCGAACTCTGCGAGAATTTGTTGACGCGGGACTACTCAATCGGTTTGAATTGGACGGACGCAGCGTTTACGAACACGATTATGGCTACCCGGAACACGACCATCTTTATTGCACCAAATGCAGAAAGCTGATCGAGTTTACGAGCGAGGAAATATTGCAGCTTCGCGAGACTGTCGCCAAGCGGCATCGGTTCCGAGTGCGAGATCACCGGTTTATCATTCATGGCGTTTGCGATGAGTGCACCAAACTCCGAAACCGTGACCGAAAACAAGATCGCGTCTGATCGGGCTACTTAGCACTTGGCCGTTTTGCGTTTCTTTCCAATCGAGCCACGTTGCCGAACCTTTTCAATGTATTCGGGTGAATAAGGGGTCTTGCAATCGTTATCTCCCAGGTCTGCCTTAACTGGCCCGATCGTCTTTCCCACCTTGATTGC
>CAITIF010000686.1 GCA_903892365.1 uncultured Pirellula sp.
GCGGCTCAGTAATTTACTTGCGCAAACTACAAAGTGAGTGCCATTTGGCTAGCGCCAGCGGCTCAGTTGCATAGCAAAGCTTGCCGGACAAAAAAAGCGAGGCGCGACTTAAGAAATTCCAAAGGATCCATAGCAGGCATAGCCCCACTATCCTGTTGGACCTTTATCGCTTCCCGGACCAAGTCGACAAGCTGCGGGATGGAATTGGATCCGTCTAGGTTGCACAAAAGCCTTCGATCGAGCGCATTCAATTCCACGGACCGATGCTGTAGGGTTGTGACTCGTTCGCCAGTTGCGGCCAGACTTCGCGCGATCTTGCTTGCTCGTGGCTTGACGGAAACGGAAAGGGTGTGCGATGCGGGAATGGTATGCAACCATAAACCACCCGACAAAGCGGCTCGAATCAACGCTATTTGCAAGGACTGTACTGCGTCCAAAGATTGTAATTTCTGCAATTCGCTTCCCCCCATACGACTGATGCTGGCACATCGCTTTACGGCTTCGGAAAAAAGCCAAGCAAAAGAACATCCGCCATTTCCCACTTCCGACAGTACATGAAATGCGGATTCCACAAGCTGATTGTCAAAATCGAGCTGGACCATCGTGCCGGTATGCTTGTACCGAAAAGGAATGCTGCCATCCGAGGTTCGGCTTAACTGGGGTTGCGTCTCGTTCCCTTGCGTCTCATCACGCAAACAGGGTTCAAGCAATGATTCCAGTCGGAACCGCTGAAGGATATTCGGGTCGTAATTACGACTTAGGACCTGCTCTTGATGGCATATCAGCGATTGCCGAAACATTCGGCCCGTCACAAAATCCGAATACTGTTCCAGTTGCAGGTAACCGTCCGAAAGGGATTCAAAAGCATCTGCGAGCGCTTGCATGTTGGCTTTTCCGAAGGGAAGGCTCAGGTCAGCCTCGCCCAAATACTGAAGGCCGAATGGACTTAATTGATCGGTGAATTCATGAAAGTAAAAAGGGAAATTGCATTCTTCGAGGTATTCATGATAGACGTAGGAATCGTCCTTCCCTTTCAAAGCTTCCATTTCTTGAAGCAGCAACTTTTCGTGCAACTGCTCACCCTTCAGTTCCTTGGCTAACAGTTCGAGCAACTTCTTCGCTTCAACAAGTTTCTCAGCAGGGCGTTCGAACTGACTGGCTCGAAAGAGCATTGCATCCCGCAGTGAGCCTCGGTAATTCCAACCGGGCTTGGTGTTGTAGCTAATGGTGGCGATACCGTTCGTGACAAGATTCTCACGGCAAATCCTTAGAATGGCTTGTTGTGCCTTAAGTGGAACCCATGAAAAGACTCCGTGGCACACGATATAGTCAAACATCCCAAGGGATGCGTCGATATCCAAAACGTCCATGTGCCTGAGATCAACGTTCGAAAAACCTAGATCCAATGCCCACGCGTTGGCTTCTTCGATTTGCAATCGCGATAAATCGACGCCTACGAACTGACTTCCAGGCAACTGCTCTGCCATGGGAATCAAATTCCCCCCACGCCCACAACCGATTTCCAAAACGCGGCAAGAACGCACATCCGGAGGCATTACGCCATAAACCATCCCGATCGATGCAAGCCGATCAGGATGCGTTTGCGGAAAGGCATAACGCGTGTACGGTAACTGGTCGTAAGTGGACAATTGCAAAGGAGTCATAACCAGGTTGTCTTTGAATGAAGCTTCACCAAGAACCACGTCCGCTCACCCGAGTCATGAGTGATACAATTACGATGACCAACAGGACTAAAGTCACAAGCAGAATGACCACAATCCAAGTCAGGATCGACGTCTTGTACCTCATGTGCGGGGTTTGCGCAATAACTTGTTTGTACGCATCCGAGAAGACATAACTTCCTTTTTCTGAGAGAAGCAAATACAAGAAATAAGCGCTGATTAACGTTCCAATCGGAAAGCCTAGCAATCCAATGGCCGAAATTACCGTAGCACCAATCCTGGCTGCGGGCCGAAGCTTTCGGACGCCGATGCCAGACCAAATTTGAAGCACACCGAGCGAAAGAAAACCAGCTCCGACCGCTAGTGCGACCAATAATACCAGGGTCGGTCCACCGAATTCATTGGGACCTGTATCGTTCAAACTGCCGATACCAGCGATGATATAAGCTAACGAGATCAACAACGAAAACACACCCCCGATCAGATACAGAGTTCCCATGGATTTCACGGAGGCTTCGTGTCCGAGGTACCGCGTTCGAATCGACTCGACGTCCGTCAGTTCTTGGGGAGCCAAGTAGGTGGATGCTTCAACTGCGTAGGGATTTTGGTCCATGGTAAAGTGTTAGGTCATCAGTTGCGAATCCTTAAAAACCGCTCCAGGCACTGGCTAGAATACTTGATCAGGCCTTACTTTGGCAGCACCTGTCTAGCAAACCTGCAGCGAATCGAATCATTTGGATTAGAATATCTTCGCTTCATAGTTTCGAAGCCGAGATCTGTTTTTACAACCTGAGTTTTCAGCATGCAAATCGCTTATTTTGATTGTTTCAGCGGCATCAGCGGGGATATGACTTTAGCCGCATTGATCGATGCGGGAGCGGATCTCGCTGCGATCCAAACTGCGATTGCATCCATGGATTTGGGAGCTGTCAGGCTTTCGGTGACTAATACTCAGCGGAATGGTTTTCGCGGCAAGCTGCTTGCGATCGAACAACCTCGCGAACATGCCCACCGTTATCTACGAGACATACATACTCATATTCGACGCGGTCGATTTTCTGCTCAAGCCAAAGACTTAGCGATGCGATTCTTTGAACGCATTGCAAGAGCCGAAGCCAAAGTGCATGGAACCACCATGGATCGAGTTCAGTTTCATGAAGTCGGAGCCATCGATTCCATCGTCGACATGGTAGGAGTCGCCATCGCATGGGATATGCTCGGGATCGAAAAGGCCTATGCTTCTGCCGTGCCGACAGGATCAGGATTGATTCGTATTGCGCACGGTACGGTCAGCGTGCCCGCCCCTGCGACCGCCGAACTTTTGATGGGCGTTCCAATCGCTCCAACGCAAATCCAAATGGAAATGACAACTCCTACAGGTGCTGCGATTCTTACGGAGCTTGTCAGCGATTTCGGTCCAATGCCATCCATGCAGGTGGGTCGAATCGGTTATGGGGCCGGCAATAAAAACATTCCGGATCGACCGAATCTACTTCGATTGTTGATTGGAAACTCACTGAGTTCCATCACCAAACCAGCCCAACACGATAGCGATCAAGTCGTTGTGTTGGAATGCAATTTGGACGACATTCCAGGGGAGCAAATCGGCTTCGCAATCGAATGCCTTTGGAAGGCCGGGGCATTGGACGTTTTTACCAGCTCGATTCAAATGAAAAAGAACCGGCCAGGAACGTTGCTGACCGTTCTCGCCAAGCCGGAGGACCGGCAATCGCTGGAAGCGATTCTCTTTCAACACACTGGAACTTTAGGGATTCGATATCGACGGCAAGCCAGAACGGTTTTGCCTCGAACGACGGTGGAAGTTCCAACCCCTTGGGGACTCGTGCTTGGAAAGGTTTCCAAGCTCCCCTCAGGCGAAGAAGATTTTTCACCCGAATATGAAGACTGCGCTCGCATCGCCAAGACCTTTGGATTGCGGCTCACCGACGTTACCCAAAAGGTTCACGAATGCTACCTGGCAGATCTACCTCCAACAACCCACATCAGCGCCAGCAACCAAAAAGCCAGCCCACGAGTCGAAAGCGTCAATGCTGTCTTCATGCAAGCCGCCTTTGAAGACGAATTTGGAACCGAATCGATGAAACCGAAAGGTTTCGAGCCGCCAGCTCAAAGTCCAGAGCCGCCGCAGCAAGAGAAGAATTCGGAGACCGGGTTAGAATCCGGCGGGCCGAACGAATTCTATCGCTGGGACAGTTCCCCTTGGTCGGTTGAGCGAATCGCGCCTTTGCCCCCACCGAAGATCCCGAACGAGTTTCCTATTCCGGATCATCCCGTGCATGACGATCCAATGCAGCACCCTCGGGATACACCTTAGCCAAAACAATGCAAAGATAGACGCAATGGACCTACCTTGGCACCACAGGCAAGTTCGAATTCGCCACGGCTTCCAAAGCTAAGTTTTCGACTTTGGCCACATCCAATTCGGCAGGGAAGTCTGGACCGGGTAACAAAAAAAGTGGTCCATCGGCGGTCTCTTGCGATGCGTACAAACCGTGATGGCGAGTCATCTCCAGAGTGGCTAAGAACATAGCGATCAACGCACTTTTGTGCATTCCAACTTCAAAGAGCTCCTGCAATTCAACCCGATTCAACTGGAGCACTTGCGCGTGAATACGCGACATGTAAACATGAATGGGGGTGTCATCGTATTGGATACTATGCTGGGCAGTCTTTTGTCGAGCTTTTAGAATTCGACCGAAAGCACTTACCAAATCCCATACCTCGACCCTTGCTATCGGCACTTCATCCGCATCGATTCGTCGCGGAGGCAGGTCGCTCGCGAGACGTGAGTAACGCAATTGCCACCTTCGACTTTGCTCGTCTAGCAGACTAGCAGCATCGCGAAAGCGTTTGTATTGAATCAATCGATCCACCAACTGAGGCATCGATTCACGCATGACACCTGACGACTCGTCGTCGGACGGATCTTCTACGGCAGGCAAGACGGCCTTGGCTTTGTATTCGATCAACTGACTGGTGATATCGACGAACTCACCGACATCATCTAAGTCCAAGGACTCCAAGATCTCAAGGTAGCTCATGTACTGATGCGTGATTCTCGCTAACGACAGTTCCTCCAAAGGAAGCTCTTCGCGCCGGACCAGGTAAAGCAGCAAGTCCAACGGTCCGTGGTAGCTGGGCAGATCGATACCAAACGCCATGATGCGATCCTACGTCTATCGTGTCAGACCCATGGTGAAGGAAAAAATCTGGCGAGAATCAGTATCTGCGTAAGCGATTGGGAACGCGAAATCAAACGCCAAAGGTGCTGGTCCAAGCGCCGGGACTGCGATTCGAGCACCGAAACCTGGCGCCACCCGGAAATTGTCCCAATTGACTTCAATATCTTTTTCGACGGTACCGTAATCCAAGAACGCTACCATCCTCAACATGTCATCCGCGGTTACAGGCAACATGTATTCAAACGAACCAAGCATTTGGAAACGACCACCGACTTGAATATCGCTATCCACGGGAGATGCTCCACGAAATTGGAAACCTCTCATCGTGGAGAAACCACCTGCGAAAAAGTTTTCAAAGAGGGGTGTGTCTTCGCCAGTAAAGCCAAGCCGCATCGAACTGGTGAAGGTATGACGCCCCGAACCGTCGGCTCGCTCCCGAACTAAAAAGTAACGGCTCAAGTTGATCTGCCCTCGAGGGAAATCGAACTCACCAAAATTCTGATCGTAAATCATTTCCAGCAAATGGCCCTCGGTCGGAAGAAACGGGCTATCACGAGTATTGTGCGCTAATCGAACTCGACCGGTATACAGGTCGTTACTGCCCACCACGTTGTCCAAGGCCGGTAGGCCAATAATTCGAGGCCGAGTGATCTTCACGTCCTCACCTCGCAATTCGGTAGTCAGCGAGAGATCCGGGGTGACTTCGTAACCGACAGCGACCCGCGCACCCAACCGTTGCTCGGTCCAGTCGCGGTAGATTCGCGTAAAGTAGAAACCGCCCACCGATAGACTGAATGGCGAATAGCCAAACAAGTTGGGCTCGGTCCAATTCAAGGTGTAACGCTGAACTTGGTTGCCGGGAACAAGCTCGGCCCGGAAGTTCTGCCCTGCACCGCGAAAGGCTCCATTGAGCATATCGCTCGGACGGCCCGGCCATTTCATGATGTCGAAGTTGCGTTCTTCCAAAACGAACTGACCAGCGACTCCAAGATCGCTATTGACCGATCCACCCACGGAGAAGCGTCCGGTTTGCCCCTCCTGAGCGTAAACATCGACCGGAACGTTCTTGATCCTTGGGTTGTATCCAAAAGGACTTTCAGCCGTTGGAGAATTGGGCTGTATTTGCCATGGTTCATTCAACCTTGGCCCTGGCTCGCCCATTGGCCCAGGAATTAAGGGGGCAGCATAAGGTTGCGAAGGCGCAATCCCAACTGCCGGACCTTGATTAAACATCGGTTGCCCGACCGGAGCTTGGCCGTTGTAAACAGGGTTCGGTACCATGTTGGGTGCAGGGGCAGGCACCAAGTAGGGTTGGGCAGGAACGCCATAAACCGGTGGGTTTGGACCTGGATTGCCATAGCCTGGAGCTGGTAATGCCTCTCCTGCTGGAGGGCCGATACTGTACGCGTTCCCCGTTCCATAGGACGGCGGGGCGGGATACCCTTGAACGTTTGGTGGTGGCGGCACAGGGGTGTTCGGGCTGTAGGTGTATCCAAACCCAGGCCCGACATTCTGAGCATAGGCCGAACTAGCTGTCGAAAGAATCCACAAGACCAACAGTGCAGAACAGATCGCTAGACCATGCCCACGCTCTGCTGAATTGCTTAGCTTGCTCCCTATCTTCTGGATGCACCGCACTCGCGAAAATCGCAATGCACAGGCTTGTCGAAAAAGATACTCGAGCGATTGAAATTGACTTAGCATAGTTGGTTCTTGCGCATCCACTGGAATGATCTCCGACGTCATCAAATCAAACCGCATGCATTGTTGAATTCTGGCCATAGTGACAGCTGATTTGCCTCGTACCCTAGTCCACTTGATCGATCATTAACGATCGCGTTCGTCTTCGGAAAAGGAGTCGTCACCGCGATCGACTTGAATATTGGGGACAGTACCTTGGCTGGGATCTGCATTAAAGATCTGCAAAAAGTTAAGTCGACGTTTAGCGTCATCAAGCTCCGGTCCGCTGATGATGCTACCCGGGCGAATCTTACCAAGGGGTTGCATAGCAACTCGTTCCTTCGTGTGATCCCCTTCGATGTGCACTCTTACTTCGCTGGCGCGATAGATATCCCCTTCGCCAATGTTGTAAACGATGTCAACTTCGTTGCCTGGCTGGTAAACGAGTTCCCCAATCACGTCGCAAAAAATGTGCCCTTGAGCTCCATACACATCGCGAAGAAATTTTTCGTCCTGAGACTTGTGTGTTTGAAGGAACGGTTCGCCAGCCTTCACTTTCATGTAAGGCAAAAGTTCACTTGGCTGATAACGCTTGGTGCCTGCGATGGAAACGGACTTGATTTTGTATCGCTCGCCTTCGGAGACAATAAATGTCAGGTCGATGAAGTCTCCTCGAACGTTGTAGTCCTTTCGAAAGTCCACTCGAGCGTCAAAATAGCCAAGCGACCGATAGTAGCTCATCAGTCCGTCGCGGTCCGCTTCGATTTTATTATCGGAAGCAAGGTTAAACATGTAAGAGGTGAGACCTCCGCGGGCATCACGGCTTTTAATGCGAGCCTTCAACAGATCGGAGCTGAAGGCCTTGTTGCCCACAAACATGATTTTATTGAGCCTTTCGACCGGCCCCTCGTTAATGATGAACTCCACCTCGCGATCGCCTTTACGCAAACCCGATTCGATTCGAATATCGATCTGGTTCATTCCCTTGTCCTGATACAATTCAATCAACCTGGACTTGGCGGAATTGATAGTGATGGGATCCAGTGGATCTCCTTTCTGGATGCCGGCATGCTTGGTCAGGTTTCGATCTTCCAGACGTTCATTACCGCGATAGACAACACTTCGAATGATCGGTCGCTCTTCCACTACCAGCCGTATGTGAACGCCATCGGGTGTCTCGGAAAAGTACGAGCTGATTTTGCGAAACAAATTGGTCCGATACAGGGAGCTAATATCGCGGTTGAATGTCTCTTTATCGAAGGTCCGATCTTGGCGGCTTTGCATGGTGGAGACAATAAAGTTCTCCGACACGCTGCTGTTGCCCTCGATGGTTACGGACAAAATGGGAGCACCGTCGGTTGCCTCGCGACCTCGAGGTCCCCCCGCTTCATACATCTTTTCTGAGAATTTGGGTTCACTAAAGGCTGGCGCATTGTCCCCACCACCAGGCATTCCACCACCCATCTGTCCAAAACCAACCGAAGCTTGCAATGCCATGGAAGCAAACCACATGGCTGTCCATATCCAGATGCTTTGGCTTTTCATACGGTACCTCAGGCGTTTTTGTACGAACTTGGGAAAAAGGGAACGCAGGCGAACCGTGATTGAATACACAAAAGAACTTTGAGACGGCAACGGCAGCCGGTTGCGACTTAAGCATTTTTCCCGGTTTTCAATTAGAATCTAAGGGATCGTGGATCGATCAGCCTTCCCCTCCCTCTCCTGAACCCCACATCCCTCCCAAGTTCACACCATGACCTCGATCTTCCAACGCCGCCCGCTGAACGAAAAGCTATCCCACGGCATTTTCCAAATTGCCTGTCTTTCCACGCTCGTTTTGGCACTGCCCCAGGCCGCTCGCTTGGGAGCCGACGAATCTTCGCAATCCGCCCGTTTCAGGGCGTCAGAACCAAGCACTCCCAAAGAAGTTTACGGACAAACCATTCGGGAAACACCGAAACGTTCAGCAAACGACGAGAAGGCGGGATTCCATCTGCCAGCAGGATTTCAAATCGAATTGATCGCGTCAGAGCCAACCATCGCAAAGCCGATGAACATGGCATTTGATCGTTCTGGAAAACTGTGGGTGGCTCAATCCACCCAGTATCCGTTTCCCGCCAAGCTAGGCGAAGTCGC
Organism: uncultured Pirellula sp.; assembly: GCA_903892365.1. Classification (GTDB taxonomy): domain Bacteria; phylum Planctomycetota; class Planctomycetia; order Pirellulales; family Pirellulaceae; genus JBKCUI01. Next base: position 8,702 of record CAITIF010000686.1, read on the forward strand.
GGGAGATTCGATTGTTGTTCTTGAGGACCGCGATCGCGATGGAAGTTTCGAATCGTCAAACGTTTTTGCAGATCAACTGAATATTCCGATCGGCATCCTGCCATACCAGGATGGGGTACTGTGCTTTTCCATCCCCAATATCTGGTTCTTGCGAGACACCGATGGAGACGGAAAATGCGATGAACGAACGGTGCTTATCGGTCCATTCGATACCACTCGCGACACCCACGGGATGGTCAACGCCTTACGAGACGGCCATGACGGTTGGATCTATGCTTGCCATGGATTCAACAACGAGAGCAAGATCCAAGGACGCGATGGACATGCGATCACCATGACATCAGGAAACACGTTTCGATTTCGCCCCGACGGTTCGCGGGTCGAATTGTACACACAAGGACAAGTCAATCCCTTCGGCATGGCTCAAGACCGTTGGGGATTTTGGTACGCAGCGGACTGTCACAGCAAACCTATTTCCCAGCTGATCGCAGGCGGTTGTTACCCAAGCTTCGGTCGCCCCGATGACGGTCTTGGATTCGTTCCTCCCATGATGGATCACCTCCATGGAAGCACAGCGATTTCAGGCTTGGCTCATTCGAAAGATTCTCGTTTCCCTGTGGAGTTCCAGGACAACTTTCTGAGCGGCAATGTGATGACATGCCGGATCAACCGAAATCAAATTCAATACTCGGGAGCGACCGCAAAGGCGATCGACATGCCCGATCTCCTCACAAGCGACGACCCATGGTTTCGCCCTGTCGATCTTCAATTTGGTCCCGATGGAAAGCTGTATATCGCCGATTTCTACAACAAAATCATTGGTCATTATGAAGTTCCTTTGGACCACCCCGATCGTGACCGAACCAGCGGCCGGATCTGGCGAATTAGCTGGGTTGGGGAAGGAGAGCGCTTGGAGCCCGTGGCCAAGGATACGAGGAAGTTAGTTAGTAAACTACCAGTGGACGAAATCAAAAGCTTGAGCCCCATCGATGCCAAAAGCAAGATCGACAGGATTTGCAATTCCTTGTTCGTGGGTTCCAACAACGTAGGACTTCTCGAGGAAGAACTGGTTTCCATTTTGCGATTTGCGGACGCATTGGATTCCAAGAATGCAGACCAAGCCATGTTGTTGCAGTCGATTACACAACTCCTTTCCCAAAGCGCCGCGATGGGATCCAAGGTAGCTCAAGAGGCCGGAGCTAACTGGCTGATGCAGGAACTGGATCGTATCGATGCAACGCTCGATCCCGTCCTCGCTCAGTCACTGGTCATCTCTTTGCGTGGTTGTCTTCAGTCCATGCACGCATTCGATTCCAGCCGATTGGAAACGTGGCTGAAACAAGCAACAAACGGTCTGCGAGAGAAAAAAGACTCCCTTTTGATCAAAGCACCTAGATACGAAGGGTTACTTCGCGTGTTGCTTGCCATGAAAAATCCGATGACGGCATCTGCGGTTTTGGACCTGCTCGAAATGCAGATCGACAACCAAGCATCCACTGGCATGGACTCTTTGGTCGACCGACTTGCGGATGTCATCGACGACTCCAACGTCGATCGGTTATTTCTGCTGATCGATCGTATGAGCGTTGATCTGAATTCCGCTTCGGACTGGATACTTCGGTTGAGCCTTCGACAAAAGAGCCAAAGAGGCATGGTTCTAGAAAGCCTATCCGAACTGGGACGCAGCCGACTTCCGATGCTGTGCAAGGCATGGTTGATCGAGGCAGAAAAGACCAAGAAGCAACATCCTGATTGGTGCATGGTCCACTGGAATTCGGTGCCGGGAATATCCAACGACCAATCGGTTTGGGGACTTGAACAACGACAGCTTCAACCGATTGAATTAACGTCCAACTTGCAGGAGACCAACAAAGGCCAAGGAACTTTCTACAGCAGTTTAACGCGAGGGGAAAAATACGTCGGCACGTGGAAGACAGCCCCCTTCATGGCTCCAGAAAGGCTTGTCTTTCGAATCGTTGGGCACAATGGCCTTCCAACCGAACCCGATCAAACGAAAAACTTGGTCCGCTTAGTATTGCTGGATACCACAGGGGACTCGGTACAAGAAATAGCAAGAGCGTTACCGCCTCGTAGCGATGTGGCGGCACGTGTGGAATGGGACTTGAAGGCCTTCCAAGGAAAACCGGTGGAAGTTCAAGTGATCGACGGGGACTCGGGAGCCAGCTACGCTTGGATAGGAGTAGGCGAATTTGAACAAGAGGGGCTGAATCCTGGCTCACTTCCAAATCGATGGAAGAAGATTGAAGAGTTTATTGAGTTGTTCGGATGGCCAAGTGCGCCAGAGCACAACGAAATTCTGGAAGCCCTTGGGACGACCGAACTGGTGGACACAAACAGCCGCATTGGTTTGCAGATACTTCGTTACCAACGATCGCATCCGGTATTGGTGGAGCTGGCAGAATTTGCGTTGCAGCAAAATTGGGCCGACATCATCACGGTCAGCTCTATGGTGACTCAGCAGAACACGATCGCAAGCAGCATTGCAAAACGCTGCTCCGCAAAACAACAGGAACAACTGGTCAAACAGTTGAGCAGGCATCGCGACGCGACGAACGTTCTGGCTGAGCTATGCACCAACGGTAGTTTATCCCTTGAGGCGTTAGCCGTTTTGCAACCCAGTTTCTGGCAGAGCCTCGATGGACCTAGCGCGGAGAAACTGATAGCGATGCGTCCCACCGAACCAACGAACAGTTCCAGGCAAGCTGTAGTGGACAGCAAAGCCACAGCCATTCCACTCGCAACCGTCGATTTGGAACTGGGACAAAAACAATTTGTGGAACGTTGCGCAACCTGCCACAAGCTGGGCAACCAAGGTCGCGTCGTTGGTCCACAGCTCGAAGGGGTTGGTGCGCGCGGGATCCCCCGTCTATGCGAGGACATTCTTTGGCCCGATCGCAACGTCGATGAGGCGTTTCGAATGACTCTTTTGGTGCTGGAAGGAGGCGAGACAGTCAGCGGACTTGTTACAGATAGAAACAACGAATCGATGATCTTGACCGACCAAGCTGGCAAGCAACGGAGGATCTTGGTATCCGAGATCGAACAAGAAAAGCAAAGCAAGCTGTCGCTGATGCCTGGCAACTTTGATGAACTGATGACCAACGATGAGATGGCATCGCTGATCGGCTATTTGCGAAAAGAAGCGGGGCTAGTTCCTGTTACCAACGAATGAGCGACGTACCCCAGGTCAAACCAGCGCCAAAACCACAAAGCAGCACCAAGTCTCCTTTGTGAATCGCACCCTGTTGGTATGCATCGTCAAGAACCAAGGGAATGCTGGCCGCCGAAGTGTTCCCGTAACGATCTAAGTTCACAAACACGCGATCCTTGGGTACATCCAAAGATTTGATCGCCGCATCGATGATTCGAATGTTGGCTTGATGCAAGATGATCGCGCTAATCTCTGATGGTTTTACATTGGCTGCGGTCAACACGTCTCGAATACTGTCTTCAACCACCCGCACCGCCCAAATGAAAACAGATCGGCCGTCCATCTTCAGAAACTGCCTGGATTGATCCAACATGGATTGAGAAATCGGTTCACGCGAGCCGCCTCCGGGTATGCAAAGCGCTTCGGCGTTACCCTCCGATCCCAAGGTAAAGCTAAGGATTCCACTTTCGCCGTCTGCGGTGGCGCTGGGCTGAAGCAATACCGCACCTGCTCCGTCACCAAACAGCGGATAGGTCTTGATGTCCGTGCGATCCACGGTTCGGCTCATCACTTCGCTGCCGACGACGATTGCATTCTTGGCGAGCCCCGTTCGAACGTATTGGGCGGCCGTAATGAAAGCGACCATGAAGCCCGCACACGCAGCATTCACGTCAAAAGCAGGAGCGATGCACCCAAGCCTTTGCTGCAACAAACACGCGGTAGAAGGAGTCGCAAAATCCGGAGTCATCGTGGCGCAGATCAACAGGTCCACATCTCTTGCATCCGTCCCTGACTGTCGAAGGCATCGAACAATTGCTTCGTAGGCCAGATCACTAGTCGCTTGATCTGGCGACGCCACGCGGCGTTCGCGAATGCCCGTTCTTTGAACGATCCAATCGCTATCGCACCCAAGCGAAGCTAAGTCTTCATTGGTGACGACGAGATCGGGAACGTAAGAACCCGTCCCGGCTACCCGGACACCGGGGCACGAGCCCATTCGACCGCGCCCGCTTTGGCTGATGGAACCCGACAAGTCTGGAGTCTCGTTTCTTCGTGGAATCGTATCGATAAACAATGGGTACATTGTCTGGCTAAGTATAGCAACAACCGCTTTCCTGCCGAGTTCTCTCGTCGCAAACATCCAAACAAGCCGATGGGGCCTCGGAGCTTGGCAAAGTTTGCCGACTAGCAAAAATACACAAAATCAACCCTGCTTATACCGACCAGTTGTTTCAATTTAACTAACAAGTATTCAACAATTTGCACTTTAGTACCCTTTTGGGGGGTGACTGCTAGCATTGTGCAACGTTAGATTGTGGTTTCTTCCGGGTCGTTTTATTGCACGTTGTATGTGCGATAAGTTGCCATTACGGACGGCTCGATTCGCAAACTCCAACCATAGAAAGTGCTGATGTTGCGATGTGCTTACTAGCCATTCAATATCGCGTGGTTTCCGAAAGTCCGATACTAGTTGCAGCAAATCGAGAGGAGTTTTTTGACAGACGTAGTTCGGCCCCCGCAATTCAATCGGGCAAGCCGAGGATCCTTTGTCCCACCGATCAACGCAATGGTGGAACATGGCTTGGGGTGAATCAGCACGGCGTGTTTGTTGGAATCTGCAACCGACGAACGATGGAGCCGTTGGGTAGTAATCGTTCGCGAGGTGTCTTGTGCAAGGAAACGTTAAAAGCGTCTTCTGCACAACAAGCGCTTGAGCGAGCTTTAGAAGAGTTTGAAAAGCATCAGATCGAGGCTTGCAATCTTGTGGTTGCTGATCGTGATTCTGGATTCGTTGTTCACCACGAAACTGAAAATGAAGTGGTGGAGATGCAATCTGGGCTCAATATCATTGGCGGGCGAAATTTGAACGACCCTCGGGACGAACGTGTGCAATTGGCAAGTCGCTTGCTCACCTTGCAAACGTTGGATTCGCCAGTCAAATTTTTGGCTGTTGCTAGCAAAGTTTTCGCACGATCTCCTTCACCGGGCGGACGAGCGAACATGGTGCTTCGCGGGGCCGATTACGGAACCGTCTCCAGTACTTTGATTGCGCTGGGGGCGAAGCCTCGAGACGCAATCTATCAATACGCAGATGGTCCTGCTGATGAGTCGCGATACGAGGACTATTCACCCTTGCTTCGAGACATTCTAAGTCGAGGTTTGCGAGAAGCTCGAACGAAGGTTTCGATGGCCGAAGTTGAATAGGAATTGCATCTGCTGCAAATCAACAAAAAAGCCCGGCCTATTTTGCGATAGGCCGGGCTCATTTCTTTTTGTTTCGAAACGCTTTGCAATCGATAACGATTCGCAATCTATTTAGAGAGCTTGTCGCCGATCGATTCTTCTTCAACCACCGCGGGTGTTTCAGACTGGTAGGCTTCGTTCTTTTCCGCTTCGGCATTGGCCAACGAAGTCAATCGAATCGCTGCATCGACTTCAAACCGCGAGAAGAACATCTCAACACCGGTGTATTCAGAGATCACGCGTGGTTTGCGAACGAGCTCTTCCCAAGTCAGCCCGTTAGCAACGTGCCATGCTGCAGCTTGTGCAGTGTTTTGCCCAACTTGGCCGGAAGCCAAAGCCTTGCATAGCTCGGCAACGACAGGAGAGTCGTTCACTTCTTCTAAGCGAACCACTTTGTATTTCATTCGAGGGGTCGGGTCGAGCTTTCCGTGTTCGAGGCAAAGAGTAGCAACGGTCAGTTTTTGAGGCTTGTCAGGCTGGACACGCATCATTCCACCCATGCCGCCCATGCCACCACCGCCCATGCCGCCCATACCACCGCCCATGCCGCCCATACCACCACCCATTCCACCCATGCCGCCGCCCATCCCTTGGCCGCCGCCGCCGCCCATGCCGCCCATGCCACCACCACCCATGCCACCCATTCCACCGCCGCCCATGCCGCCCATACCACCCATGCCGCCACCACCCATCATGCCTTGAGCCAAAACGTGGACTGCACCGAAGGTCTTAGGAAGCACAACATCCAAAGGCTCCCCTGTTTGGTTGCGGAAAATCAAGTTTGCTTGCGTAGCATCTTTTCCGATGTAATCGACTGTCAGCAGGCCTTGATCCATGGCCTGGAACATCTCAATGGTCTTCGCTGGGGCCTGGGCTTTGGCTTTCTTACCGACCTTCTTGGATTCGGCGCTGACCGACTTGCCCGATTTGTTCGTTGTTTCGTCCGCCAGGACTGGGCAGGCAGATGCTGAAATAGCGAATGCGAGAAAAACGAGGCTGGACAAGTTCCGTTTCATGTGACGACCCTCTGGTACTGAATGCTCAATAAAAACCCTGGAAAACACTGGGCGAAAGGGCTCGATTCGGTTCTCGAAGAAATCCAAATCAACCCAAAAGCAGTTCGACTGCGCCGCTGTACTTATTCCGCAACTTTCGTGCCGAATCTGTATTGGGCCTGCCATGTTCTCCTCCAGAGTACACTCGAAAGCGTCGTTTTCCAACCAAAATGAATCGGAAAAATCACAGCAATTCAGAATTCCGGTAGGAAAAAACCGCATTTTGGCGTCGTTACCTCGAAATTAATACGTTGCAGAATAGTGGCAGTTTGCTACTCTCTGTGTTCAAATCTCGCGACAGTTGCGACGAAAAATCAGTCTCTAAGAAATCGAGGAATCTCTCATGTCTATGTACGTTGGCGAATCACTGGTCGGCGAAGGTAACGAAATTGCTCACATTGACCTCATGATCGGAAGCAAGGACGGTCCCGTCGGCACAGCTTTCGCAAGTGCATTGGCAACTCAAAGCAGTGGCCATACCAATCTGCTAGCCGTTCTTGCGCCCAATGTCGCGGTAAAGCCTTCCACCGTTATGATCACCAAAGTGACCATCAAGGGAATGAAGCAAGCCGTGCAAATGTTTGGACCTGCACAAGCAGCTGTCGCCAAAGCCGTTGCGGATAGCGTTGCAAGTGGAGTCATTCCAAAGGATCAAGCTGAAAATCTTGTCATCGTTTGCGGCGTGTTCATTCACCCAGCAGCAGCAGACGACAAGAAGATCTACGAGTTCAACTACGCAGCAACTGTCGATGCCATTTCCAATGCCATGAAGAGCCTTCCATCGGTTCAAGAAATGCTTGACAAAAAGGACTCTGCAGCCCACCCATTCAAGGGCTTCTAGTATCACACTGTCAGGATCGTGCCTTGTGTTTGAATTTGGGCCGCATGCGAAAGCCGCATCCCAGATTTGAGCCGCAGGCGCTAACCGCGACATGCGATTTTTGCCCGAAACCGAAACGCGGCTCGCCGCCGCGGCTCATTACAAACAACGCAAGCCAACGCTGCGTTGTTTTTGAACAAGAAGCCAATCTCGGTCGCAGATCAAGATTGGCTTTTTTTGCGTTTATGCCAGCTGATTTGTTGCTCATGGGTATCTAGTGACGTTTCTGGCTAGACGATTGAATTGACAACGCACATTCGAAGCCGCGTGCACTGGCTACATCAGCCAGAAAACGATTCCGAATTACCCTTGGAAAAACCCTATTCATGTCCATTCGCAACGACCTCAAAATTCTATACCACTTGGTTCTTAGACCCGTTCGAGGCAAAGACCATGCGCAGCGGATGGAGAACTTTTACTCTGGCCAAGCCGATGGCTACGATGATTTTCGCAAACGACTCCTTCAAGGCCGAGAACACGTCTATCAAACACTTGGGAAGGACGCCTCAACACCAAAACCCGAAACAACGGACTCGAACCTAGCACAGACCCACAAGCCGAAGGTATGGGTGGATTTTGGTGGTGGCACAGGCTCTAATCTAGAGTTCATTGGTCCATCCATCACCAGCTTAAGCCAAGTGTATGTTGTGGACCTTGCTACTTCCCTGCTGGAAGTGGTTAAGAAACGTTCCGAACGCAATGGTTGGAACAACGTAACAGCGGTGACCGGGGATGCCACGACCTGGACTCCTCCGGAAGGCTACGCAGACATCGTTACCTTTTCGTATTCCCTGACCATGATCCCCGATTGGTTCGCTGCCATCGACAATGCTTTTCGGATTCTGAAACCAGGTGGGAAAATTGGGGTGATCGACTTCTACGTTGCCCGCAAGTTTGCAGCGGAAGGCTTGAAACGCCACAGCTGGGCGACCAGAAACTTCTGGCCCGTTTGGTTCTCCAGCGATAACGTTTTCCCAAGCCCAGACCATATCCCCTACCTTCGCAATCGCTTCTCGACATCGCTGATTCAAGAACTGCGTGCAAAGATTCCATACCTGCCATTGGCACGAACGCCTTATTACCAGTTCATTGGCACAAAAGCTTAGGAGCCATCCCCAATGCCCTTTGAATTTGTGTGTCCGTATTGCCACTGCAAAACCAAGGTACTGGATCGTTATGCAGGTCAATCTGGCCCCTGCGTTGATTGTGGAAAAACAGTCACTATGCCGCATTTCAACGCCAGTGGCATTCTGGTCCCCTCGCTTGCTTCCACCAAAAAATCAAGCTACTCGCCAAGAACGCGTCAACGCGGATGGATGCCTGCCCTTGTCGGGGCAGCTGTCATCACCACCCTGTTACTAATTGGTGGACTCGTTCTCGCCATTGCTTGGCCAAGTGTCACGAATGGGTTTCGACGTGCTGCCCAAGCCCGCGATCTCCAGAACATGGAGACCATTGCCCAAGCTCTGAACGCGTACTCGGATCGCTATGGAACCTATCCTCCCCCGGTCGTGCTGGATGCAAACGGAACACCTTTGTACTCTTGGCGAGTTCTGATTCTGCCTTTCATGGGAAACGAAGGGCTTTACAAACGCTTTGAACTGAGCAAGCCCTGGAACAGCCCCGCCAACCAGAGCCTGCTGAACCAAATGCCCTCCGAGTTTGCTAGCTCAAACTCGCCCGACGCCGCAGGAACCTACGAAACCAACTACGTTCTCCTGACCGGGCCAGGGACCCTTTTTCCTCCCTCAGGACCGCTTTCTCGCACTCAAGCGGAAAAGAATACGATTCTGCTTGTCGAAACCAATAACATGTGTTCCTGGACTCAACCCGGGGATATCAACATCGGACGCGGTTTACGGGTCGGACAAAAACCAATGGTCGACGTGGGAGGACTCCATCAAGGCAGCTTCACCGCCATGACTACCGACGAAGAAGGATTGCGAATTCCATCCGATGTACCGCAAGCCGTCCTAGATGCCCTAGTGACTCCCGACGGAAGCGAAAATGTTGATGTTTCCACGTTCATCGAATGAGAAGCCCCTGCACCAGGCTTATTAGAAATTCTTCTTTCTTGGCCATTTCGACAGGGATTATCCGGAACTCGGGCGACTACCGAGTGTTTGAATGGGCGGTCGATCTGGCAGGAGCTGACAAAACTCCGTGAGAAACTGAAGAAAACGAGCATATCTTCGTTTTCTCAATGGCGAAAGAATTGACTCGCATCGATAATGAAAGGTCTCACCTCGTTTCCGACGTTGAGATTCATGACTCGGAAATCCCTCCCCCAACAGTACAAATTATGTCTATCCGACAACCGGAAAATGCTCGCTCTCGAAAAGCGTCAGCCAAATTAATTCTCCTTGCGGTCCTGTCGCTTGCTGTTACTGGCGGTGCTGGATTCGTTTGGTGGAAGGTAACCGAGCAACGACGCCTTGAGAACTCGGGCGCGAACATGGTGCTTCATCAAGTCGAAAGCGGCCCTTTCGACCATATCGTTTTGGAACAGGGCGAGATCGAGAGCAGCAGCAACAATGAAGTGAAGTGCGAAGTCAAAGGCCGCGGCGGCAGCGGAACACCTATCCTCAATGTGATCGCGGAAGGAACCTTCGTAAAGAAGGGTGACAAGCTTTGTCAACTGGATTCATCCGCATTGGAGCAAGACGCCAAAAACCAACGAATTGTAGTAAGCACCGCCGAATCGACCGTGATCAGCAGCGAAGCCTTGGTCAGTAAGGCAGCGATCGCCAAGCAAGAATATCTCGAGGGTACCTACCAAACCGAACGAAAAGCCATTTTGAGCGAGATCGCTTTGGCTCAACAAGGACTTCGAAAATCGGAACTCTCTTTGCAAAGCGCAGAACGTCTTGCAGCCAAGGGAACGCTGAAAGCATTGCAGATCGAATCCGAAGAGTTCGCGGTTCAGAATGCCAAAAGCACTCTTGAGTCGGCGGAAGCTCGCTTGATGGTCCTGGATAAACTGACCAAAGAAAAGATGCTCGTGCAATTGAATAGCGACATCGAAACCGCCGCTGCAA
>CAITIF010000687.1 GCA_903892365.1 uncultured Pirellula sp.
CACCACCCCCACCGCCAAATCAACAACATTGCCTCGCATCGCAAAGGCTTTAAATTCTTGTAGTAAACTCATAAGATTGGATTCTCAGAACGGGACTTTGGTCAGGGAAACGGTACGTCTCGCGCGGAGTCTAGTCTCACCATAACGAACAGGACAAGACGGGTTGCCACATCCTGTTTTGAAATTCAAAGATTTGTCTAAATGGCTTGGCAAAGTCGATCTGAAAGCATCCGATGTTGGAACGCCTATTGCGGTTCAGGTTCGACTGATCCACGAGCGAACTCGCCGCGTTTTTCGATACGAGAATCGTAAAAAGTTCAGCAATGCAGCTGGAACTCGCCAGCCAAACGGATAGATCAATGGCCGATATACCCAAAAATAGGCTCGCTTGATATCTTCCCAAGCGCTACAGTCTTCTGGGATTAAAAAATCGGAAACATCCACGATAACACCTCTTCCATCGATCATCATGATATTGCGGCCGTGGACATCATGAGGCGTTAACCCCTGTGCGATCGAATAACGAAGTGCTTCATCGATGTCCGCAATCACCAGGCTAGGTATTCGGATCCCCCGCAAAACACAATCGTAAAGCGTAACACCATGCATTCGCTTTAAAATCAAAAAGTTATCGCGAGAGCCCAGGCACTCAGAAAAGGAGGGATGCTGTCCTAGTAGCCGATAGACCCTCACTTCTTCTTCAAGCCCTGGGCGACCGGGGGCGTAGACTTTGACGACGACATCGTCGAACGCAGGATGGCACAGCACTGCTGCATAGTTTCCGCAACCTAATACCTGCCACGGGCCAGGAATTTGATGTACGACTACTGGGTCAACTTCGCTGACACTTTCAATACGAAGGGTGGGAAGCAGTGATTCAAGAGCCAGATGGTAGATGTCGTGCATGCGCCATTCTTTCAGTAACGCCTTTCTCCTGGAGAAGAATCATCGCAATCATTTGCGACTTCTTATTATTGCGACTACTTAACGAATGCTAAAGGGGCTCTCACCATCCCTAAATATCATTTCGCTTTCCTCGTTTTAAGCGGTGATGACGTTCGGGACGAGTGTGCATTCCCCAGCGAAGAGATTCGTCTTGCTCGTAACGCTTTCCTAGCGTCAGGGCGGTTAAGGCTTTGTTCAATTCGAACCCCAGGTAGAAGGCGTGTGACGGGTCGACGTTTCTTGACTCGGGAAGCAACATGAGCTGCTCCATGATTTCGAAAGGGTCGGTACCTTGAAGATGAACCCCTGCGCTTATCAGGTGAATTTGCTTATCATCGATCAAGATTCGATAGTTGTTGTCTTTGATATTCCGCGCTAACGTCGCAATCGCTTCCGCCGAAAAAGTGGTCGTCGAAGGATCGCGAAGCATCACTAACCGGTCTTCGAAGTGCTTCGGTGGGATTTTGTGACGCACTGCATAGTTCACAAGCCTTCGAGCAAGATCGCATTCACGAACACTGGAACGGGCCCAAGAAATGACTTGAGTCGTCAACACACTGCTGATCTGAAGTTCTTCGCAAAACCCCAATAACAAGGTGTTGAGGCCCGCTGAATCACTATCGGTCAATTCCGTTAGGTTGCCAATCCCCATCATTATGGACGCGTCCGG
>CAITIF010000688.1 GCA_903892365.1 uncultured Pirellula sp.
CTAGTTTCCGGCCTCGCGTTTAGGTGGGATCAGCCCTTTTTGTCGTGACCACTGTTTCGTCGCTTGCCGCTGCCGTCATCTGCGGTGGTGCTAATTCAAGTTCCGGTAGAGATACTTTGATTTCATGACGAGAGAATACTACAGGAATGACTTCCTTCGAAACCGCGGCATCGTAGACCAGTCCTAAGTACTTATGTGCAGGAGTGGATAATCGCAAAATCCAGCTGAAAGCGATCACTCCGAGACGTTTCAGCAGAGGTAAATCTGGTGAAGCGATGATATCCTCTTCACCCACCTCGATGATCCAGCGTTCGGCGGAAATCGGGAGCATTCCTTGCCGCTGCAATTCTTTCAGATCGTTGCGAACGTCCGGCTGTTCCATATACCCGTAGTTTACGGTTATCGAGTGAATATCGTTGCCAAGCTTAATGACGCAGTATCGCTCCGACGCTGGAATGGTTGCCACAGTAGCTTGATGGACGTGCATGAGGACAACTTGAGCCGGCAAGACTCCATATTTTTTCAAGAAGATTCTGAGCACCACTGGTACGTAATCCTCACTTGAACGAATTGGACGAGAGCAGAGAAAGACCGCCGCTCTATCACTTTCAACCAGGCGTCGACGACCTTGTATCAGTGCTCTTGCAGCTGGGAGATTTTCGCGAAGAGTTAGCTCAAGGTCATCAAGCATATCCCGCAATGCTACCAGCCAGTCTATCTTTTTACCTTCCCGCACTCCGAACTCGTAAAAAGCTTTGGCCAGTGACTTTCGCCCCCATTGCCAAACCAGCATGATCGAAACCAAAACCGCTGCAACAAGAACTGGAAAGTATCCGCCATGGAACACTTTGAGCAAATTGCTTCCGAAGAAAAGCAAGTCGATCGCCAAAATCGGGGTACACACGAGATAAACCAGGGGCAGTTTCCATTGCCAACGGTAATAGGCTACGTACCCAAAAATTATAGTCGTAATCCCCATGGTTCCTGTGACTGCCACACCATATGCGGCTGCGAGATTACCAGACGTTTGGAACAGAAGAGTCACGAGGACACAGCCAAGAAACAGAGCCCAATTCACTGCTGGAATGTAGACCTGCCCTGCACCATGCGCGTCTGTGTGAAATACCCGAAATCGCGGCGCGACTCCGAGAGCCGTTGCTTCTTTGACGATTGAGAACATTCCGGTAATCAATGCCTGGGAAGCAATGATCGCAGCCACAGCAGAAATAGAAACGTCACTGTACTGAATGATTTGGTCCAGCCATGCAATACCGCTCTTGGGCGTCAGAGCATAGAAGGTGTTGCATCTCTCCGGTACTCCATTACCAAGCATGTAGGCTACTTGCCCAGCATAGCAGATCAACAGACTGGGCAAGACGACGATAAACCACGAATACATCACCGGAATCCGGCCAGAGTGTTTCGGCGAAAGGCTTTCGCCTTCCTTGGAAGATGAACCGTCCGACAAAGAGAAATGACCAATATCGGCATATTTTGCTTCTCCTCCAGTGATCGCCAGGACAACCACTCCCATGATCACCATGAATCCGAGTTGCGGAAAGCTACGCAAGAATTCAATCGCATAAAGGGGATTGAAGGCCAAGAAAACTTCGGGATGGGCAATGATCCAAGGCGCTCCCTTGATCGCGATCCAAGGGAACCAGACGCAGATCATGAACCATCCGAACCACCCGCCAATCTTGCTGGTGCCACGCCACTGGACTTTGAACAACATTGCAAGACATGCTAGCGTTACAAGCACAGAGTACGATTGGCCCAGCGGTTCAAAAGCTCCCAACATGCTGATTGGTGGTGTGATGATTCCATCAGCAGCAAGCAACGCGGCCGCACAAACCACCAAGAATCCGACCAATCCTCCAGCGAAAATACGTCCGCTATATCCCTTGAGCAGGCTCCATAACGCAAACGTACCACCCTCACCTCGGTGATCCGCGCGCATGATCATCAAGTCGTATTTCGCGGTCAGAAAGATCAATGCCCAAAACACCAAACTTAGCTCGCCGAGCAAGTCATTTTTGGACAATAGGTTTCCTCCGCTTGCCACTAACGAAGCGGCAGCGGCATGTCCCAGATGGTGGTTCCGGAGCAGCACCGCTTCGCGGGTGATCTCCATGATCGTGTAGAGAACTGAGGTTCCGATATCCCCGTAGACTGTTCCCGTCGCTTGACGGATCCGCGGCCAGAGCGGCATCGCAGAAGATTGCATATGTGTAGACATTTTCCCAATGCATCGAGCTGACTCAGGGTGGCCCCTAAGCAGTCGAACGCCCATTACGATTCCATGGCACCGAAGACGAACCGTCTCCTTCCTAGACAGAAAGAACACCTTTCAGTCGGCCGACGAGGTTAGCTGTCGGGCTAGGATTGGAAAAATCCCGCTAGTGCATCCAGCGAAAGTCGCTGCTTACATAGCTACGCCCCAAGCGGAAGAGTCAAAACGTTTCTGTCTCTCACGCAGTTTTGTGGGTCCCCCGTTCGCACTTCTCGTTCCGAAGAACTTGGCTGCGATTTGGCAGTGCCGCTGACCGAAAAACATATCCCCAAAATTCGAAATCTCAAAGAGCGTTCCCGCGATTTGTGCATGCAACAGTGCCCTTAAACCTGAAAGCACGTACACTCACCGAGGTAAAACGCTGCCATATCTCCGCTCCTTAGGGAGAATTCGTTGCCCTAAGTGATTAGCATTTTTTGCGAGTTTTCTCCGAAATAGCATTCAGTCCTTAAAACTACTTCTCCCCCTCCATCATCAACTTCGCCAAGCCAGCCGCTGTGGCAAAATCATCGTCGGTAACCAGCAGGTAACTCTGCTGGGCGATGCGTGGCCGGTTGCCAAACCAGGATCAAACCACGTGTAGCGGGAACTCTCGCTGCAGTTCTGTTTGCCTACTGGCCCGCATCGAATGGAACAATCGTGGCCAACCGGAGACGCTGGCGCGGCGCAGCAGTCGCGTCATCTCGGTGCGTAGGTTCGAGTTCTTCCAACCCATCGCTGTGTTGGCTGCAGCTCGATAT
This sequence comes from uncultured Pirellula sp., assembly GCA_903892365.1. GTDB lineage: Bacteria > Planctomycetota > Planctomycetia > Pirellulales > Pirellulaceae > JBKCUI01. The sequence goes on from CAITIF010000688.1 coordinate 3,034, forward strand.
TGTGGAGCAGCGACCACTAACTCGCTCTTATCGCCGAAGATCTCGAACGCTTTGTCCAGGATCGGTCGAAGCTCGGAGAAGATTCGGCAACTGCGAACGCCACGACCTTCGTGATGCTCAACCTTCGGCTCTCGGATACTCATCCGATTCATTTCCCAATCGATGTCCTCCCAAGGCAGCGATAGCGTTTCCGAAGGAGCGCGAACCTTTCAGGGAAGCCGATGCATGAAACTTGAGTCGTCTCTTGCAGCATTCATCACAGCGATCACGATAATCTGATCGTCTTCCACCGTGAAATGAATGATGTAGGAGAATCGTTTAATCAAGCAGGGACGAAAACCATTGGCAGCAATCGAGAAGAGCCATGGGTTTTCCAAGATACGATAAATTGCGGCGACGTATTCTGCCAGGAATTGATCTCCCAATCCGATTTGCTTCTTGTCGTACTAAAGAGATGCGTCCACGAGGTCGTCTTCAACCTGCGGGCGTACAACAAGTCTCCACATTACCGGCGAATCTTCACACGTCGCATGATCTCCTCATGGGAAATCGCCGAACCAAGATCCTTGCGATGCTCAGAGAGTCTGCGATCCAGTTCAGCTTGTTGAATGGCACTTGGCGACAGATCAGTATCCTGCGGTAGCGTGTCCCATATGGCAGACACAACCCGTAGGCGAACATCGATCGGAAGCGTAGCAATCTCCAGGATAGTTTGTTCTACATTCATCGCGAAGCATCCTAACGTAGCAATTTGAGTCGGAATTTTGATTCAAGCAATCTTCCGCACATCTGATCGTTTTACGGTCGCGTCCTAATCCCTGAAAGTCAGGGCATTCACTCAAATAAGCCCCCAGCAACGGGCTTACTGTCCACCTAAGCCAAAGTAGATGGATGCCTTTCGAACTCTTCAAAAACATTGGGAAAACATCCAAAAGTTCGTTTTCTGTCCTCTCCGCTGCAAAACCATGGTTTTCCCAGGGTTTTTCGCATATCTGGCCAATTGCTTTGGCTTTCCTGCACGTCCATGCACGTGTATGCTTGCACATGCTGCACCGCGCGTGCTGGAATGGCTTCGCCAGCAGCCGCGACTAAAACGCGTAAAGCTATGGTCGGCGTTTTCTATCGATGAAAGTCGATGGCGCGAGGTCCAGTCGGCGCTGCCGGGAATGGCGATCCAAGATCGCCTTGGGGACATTCATCCCTAGATCACAAAAAGCTCGCTTGCGGGGATAAGAAAATCGAAGGCCTGATCTTCTTCGATCGATGGCGCCAATTGGCCGTCGTAAATCAGGACAGTTCGAATCGATTGAGTCTTCGGCAGCTTAAGTGCGGCGATTTTGCGGTCCACCTCCTGGATGACTGAGGAGTTGA
>CAITIF010000689.1 GCA_903892365.1 uncultured Pirellula sp.
GTTGCGCAGTTTGGTTAGATCCATACTCCACCCAGCCTATTTCGTTTTGGGAGTGCCAAAACGCTACGAAAAAGGAAACAAAAAGGCCTGTCACTTTCGAGTCTCACCATGGGACAAGGACGCAACAAGCCGTAAAACACAGATTCTTTGGGCCAAAAGTGTACCTGTTTTTAGCAAGGAAGAAAGGCCAAATTGATGGACTCATGTTTCCAAGTCCCCAGGAAAATCCAATCCCAGAAACCACCAACGCTCGCTCTTCCTTTCGTTTCTCAATAGGATTCGCGATTTTTTGATAATCTCTTCATAGAGGGCATACGTGCGATTGCGCGAAACATTTTGTCACTGCCCCTACTGCCCCTACTGCCCCTACTGCTGAATCAATTCCAGACAAATCACCTTCGTCGCACCTCGAACGTAAAGCAGCCCGCGCGACAAAACCGGGGGGGCCCAGCTTGGTGCTTCCACCAGGGGCCGGCCGTCTTTTGGGTCAAAAATCTCATTCAAGTTCATTTCCGATAGGACTTGCCACCTGTCCCCTGCAGTTGAAATTAGCTGCAATGCCCCAAACTCTCCCAACAAGATGGCATGCCCGTCGACGAGCAAGCCGGTCATTCGGTCGCGATTTCGAATTTGCCAATTCAACGAAACGGAAACTTCCTGTTTCGCTCCCGGGCTTTCGCTAATGTCCTTGAGATCGATGCTGCGAAAGTCGGTGTCTGGCCCATTCCTGCCGCTGCTGGCAAATAAGCGATCGCCAACCAAAAGAGGGGTCGACCAATGCGATCGAAGTGTTTGCTCTTTGCGACCTTCCGGGTCGCGGTAAACAGCCTGCAAACCTCCCGATGGATCCTTTGCCACAATCGCGGTACCGAGCTCGTAACATTCCGAAATCAATATTCGGTCGCGCCACACCACAGGGGACGCAGCATTCACGCTTTCAATCGACTTCGCACGCCAGGGAAAAAAACTCTCTTTGGTTCCGTCCGACGGGTCAAAGGCTAGCAAGCCTTCGCGAACAAACGCCAAGCACCATTCTTTTCCATCGATCGTTTGAATGACGGGTGCCGAATAGCTGGCAAGGTACTTTCCGATCCTGTAAAGCTCGACCCCCGTTCGCTTATCCAAGGCAACCATGGCAGTTCCGTCAGGTAGGGCATTAACGACATTCGCATTGCGACCTCTTGGGCTACCGCCAACCATCACCACGAGCTTGTCTTGATAGACTAACGGCGAGGCGCCGACACCGAAAAAATTCTGAATGACGTTGTATTCTTCGTTGATGTCGCGACGCCATATTTCTTTTCCGTCCACGACCGACAAACAGGCCAACGTGCCAGTGACTCCGTAAACATAGACTCGGTCTTCGTCGACGACTGGGCTGCATCTTGGGCCGTTGTTGTAACCGTACGCGTCGCGGTACTCGACCGGTGCTTCCCATCTCCAAAGCCTGGCTCCTGTTTCTGCATTTCGGCAGTCTAGACGTTCCTTATCTCCAAACCGATCGAATTGGAACCATCTTCCTCCCGAGGCAACTCCGTTCCCGTACCCAACACCCGTATCGGCCGTCCATAGGATTTTCAGGCCATCTTTGGGCCACGACGATTCGACTCCAACTTCAAGGCTTCGCGAGTCGTAATTGGAGCCGAGCATTCGAGGCCAATCGTGCCCCTTCGTTCGCGATGCAATCGAAATGGGATCCGTTAAGACCGATTCGCGAACTTCGGTCTCTTCCGGAGTGTCCGCTTGCACAGATCCCTCTCTGCCCAAGACATTGAGCAAGATCATCAGCGTAGGGAGCAAAAATAGAGTCGATAAAGAGCGTGTCATGGGATAGGCTATGGGGTATGGAAGACTTAATTATTCATGAACATTTGGCGATTCCCGCCGGCGAGCTCCATTCTTTCTTTGCTCGAAGTGGCGGCCCGGGTGGCCAAAACGTCAACAAAGTAAACACCAAAGCAACGCTCTGCTGGGACTTGGCTAACAGTAGCGTATTGTATCCCGGCGCGTCCGCAAGGTTGCGAGCCCTAGCCGGGTCGCGATTGACGGACGAAGGTGTCATCCAAATTACCAGCCAAGTGCACCGCGAACAGAGCCGTAA
>CAITIF010000690.1 GCA_903892365.1 uncultured Pirellula sp.
ACCTATCTACCTATCTACCTATCTACCTATCTACCTATCTACCTATCTACCTATCTACTGGGTTCCGTCTGCCTAACATCGAAACGATCAGTGAAAAGCAACAGTCGTCGATCTTGGTCGACTACAGCAAGATCCATTCAAAAGATTACATTCAAGACGGATTCATCTTTGGGGCTGGTCCTCGCAAGATTGGGGCTCCCTATCTTGAATGGGTCGAAGGAGCTCCCGTTCTTCGATTCGCTGCACGTTCCTCTGCAACCAGCGATCCTTTTTGGAACGCTCTTGAAGCGATTTCAGAAAAAGTCGCACAGGACCAAGGCCGACTCGCAAGTTTACCTCGAAGCGGCCGAACCTTGCGCACCCCATCCTTCGTTCTTGAGAATGGAATGGTTGCTTGCCGAACGCGTGGATCGGGCTATGTGGTTGCTTGCGTCGATTCGCATCGCTTGATTGCTGGACCTCTGCATGGTGAGACGATCAAACCGATCAAGGCAGGAGAGGATTGGGTCGAGTTGGATCTGCGTCGCTATCAAGGACATCGCATCCACCTTGAATTTACGCCGGATGTTGGGTCACAGCTTGAGATTACCCTGGTGACCGATGGTGCCTCGCGCGAAGCGCGAGATCAGTGGATTCAACAGGAGCTGGCCAACGAAAACTTGCTGAAGCAGTTTGCTGAATCCGCGAAGCCAACCGTGGAAGGTAAGTTACGTGATCTTGTTGTTGCTTGGGCCGATGAAAGAACCAAACTACAAAGCCAAGTCATGTTGCAATCGAGACTGGCCATGGCGATGTTGGATGGCACCAGCGAGGATGATCATGTTCTCATCCGAGGAAACTCGTCCAAACCCGGCAATTTGGAACCTCGGCATTTTCTAACCGCGATAGCGGGCAATGAACCGATGTCGATCGAAATGGGAAGTGGCCGACTGGAGCTTGCCAAGCAGATCAACGCAGCTACCAACCCGCTGACGAGCCGTGTGATCGTAAATCGAATTTGGCATCATTTGATGGGACGCGGGATTGTACCGACCACCGATGACTTCGGTGTGCTGGGCCAACGACCGACCAACCCTGAACTCCTTGACCATTTGGCATCGCAATTTCTAGCAGATGGCCAAAGCATCAAACGCATGATCCGCACCATTGTTTTATCGCGAGCCTATCAAGTCTCCAGCCAAGCTCAGCCCATGGCTTTGGAAGCGGACCCCAAAAACGAATTATGGCATTACCGTCCACCGAAGCGTTTGGAGGGGGAGGCAATCCGCGATTCGATCTTGATGCTCTCGGGGCAAATCAACCTAACATCCTTCGGCGAACCTGTGCCCATTCATTTAACTGGATTCATGGATGGACGAGGACGCCCAGCCAAAGGTGGTCCGCTGGATGGTGCAGGAAGACGATCTATTTATTTAGCGGTTCGGCGTAACTTTTTGTCTCCATTCATGCTCGCTTTTGACACGCCATCACCGTTCAGTTCGATGGGGCGACGCAACGTTTCGAACGTGCCTGCTCAGGCGCTCATTTTGATGAACGACCCATTTGTGGTGGAACAGGCGATGAAGTGGGCTGAGAAGATTTCTGCTGAACCTGTTTCGACCGAATCGAAAGTAGATCAAATGTACAGGCTCGCATTCGCACGTCTTCCCAGCGAAGGGGAGAAGAAAGTTGCACTGGACTTTCTCACGGAATCTGCAGGTACGAAGGATGGGAGCAGCATTCCGGTTTCAACTTGGGCCGACTTCGCTCATTCGCTGATCAATACGAAGGAGTTTATATTCTTGCCATGACGATTCATTCAGGATATCCATGCCAACAGTATAAGCCTCGCCCAACAACGCGCCGTGAAATGCTTCACCGGTGCGGGAGTGGTTTTGGTGCACTCGCGCTCGCCGCACTTCGGCTCGACCCAGCGTTCGGTTACGACGAAGCTAAGAAAAGCGAAGGACAGCTTTCGGATCTAGGTGCGGCCGGTCATGGCCCTCATCATGCCGTCAAAGCCAAAAACGTTATCTTCCTTTACATGGATGGTGGGCCTTCCCAGATCGATACGTTCGATCCGAAGCCGCTTCTCGATAAGTACAACGGTCAGAGCCCGGGCAAACTCTTTAGTATTGAACCAACGCAGTTCAACAACAATGGAAACGTTCTTGCTAGTCCGTGGAAGTTTCAGCAATATGGCGAATCGGGGATTCCTGTTAGCGATTTGTTTCCGCAAATCGCAACGTGCGTTGACGAACTAGCGATCATTCGATCGATGGTGTCGGAATTTCCTGAGCATACCTTTGCCAACTACTTTCTCCACACAGGGAGCGGCTTGCAAGGACGACCCAGTATGGGAGCTTGGGTGAACTACGGACTTGGAAGCGTATGCCAAAACTTGCCAGGATTTGTAGTCATCAATGGTGGCCTGATTCCACCGGGAGGGCTCGATTGCTTTGGAAGCGGATTCCTACCAGCCAGCTTCCAAGGGTCGGTCTTTAAGCCGACGGGTAGCGGAGTCGCCAATATCGAGCGAACGGAATCATCGGCACAACGACAGCGATCCAAACTGGATCTGATACGGCAACTCGACCGCTTTGCGGTCGATCAATTCGGGAAGCACGATAGCTTGGAATCGGCGATTCACAACTACGAGCTCGCATACACCATGCAGATGGCTGTACCGGAAGTGATGTCGCTTCAAGATGAACCGGCCCATATTCGACAGCTCTATGGAATGGATTCCGCGTACGAGCCCACTCGCACCTATGGCGCTCAGTGTCTTATTGCCAGACGTATGATTGAAAAAGGAGTTCGGTTCATCGAACTTACTTGCCCCAACGTGGGAAATGATCGATGGGATCAGCATTCTGACCTGAAGAATGGGCATGAAAACAATGCCAGAGCAGTTGATCAACCGATCGCAGGTTTGCTCAAGGACCTTCGGCAACGAGGCTTGTTAGACGAAACGCTTGTGGTTTGGGCGGGTGAATTTGGGCGCACCCCCTTTGCACAGGGAGAAAACGGGCGCGATCACAATCAATACGGTTTCACCGTCTGGCTGGCTGGCGGCGGTGTGAAACCAGGCACCGTCTACGGTGCAACCGACGAGTGGGGCTACAAGTCCATAGAAAATCGAACCGAGATTCATGATCTGCATGCCACTATTTTGCACTTGATGGGTGTGGATCACACACGTTCTACCTTTCGATTCGGCGGGCGCGACATGCGTCTTACCGACGTGAAAGGCCATCTCATTCACGGCATTCTCGGTTAGACAAAAACGAGAACGTTGTCCCGATAAAATGCTGACTTTTTATTGCTGGACGCGCAGCCCCACCATCTCTAACAACTTCAACGCATTGGTCGTTGGTGTAACGCCGGGATGCATCACGTAATCAAATCGCATGATCTCGCGGCCTTCGACCGTTTCAAAGTGTTCGCGAAAGTGAACGACTTGGGCGATCTTTTGAATGCGCTGGTTTCCCGCCATTTCCAGGTCGTGCGTACTGGTCAAAACAAGACAACCAAATTCGACCAGCTTGTCCAAAACATGCTCGACTGCAATCTGCCTCTCTCGCGAGTTGGTGCCTTGTAGGATTTCGTCCAACAACACCAGCATTTGTTTGCCTTGATGATGATGCTGTTGCTGAGCCATATCGACTACGGAACGCAATCGCTTCAGTTCTGCCATGAAGAAGGAGACGCCATCTTGCAAGCTATCTTGCACCTGAATGCTAGATGCCAATTCATAGGAGGCCCCTTGCCAATGCGAAGCGCAAACCGGTGCACCGACTCGAGCAAGAATTGCATTCACCCCCACGGACCGAAGCAACGTCGACTTGCCAGCCATGTTGCTTCCGGTAATCAATAGCAGTGGTTGGTTTTGACGAACGCAAAGGCTGTTGGGAACTCGGCTGGTATCCTTGAGCAGCGGATGAGCGACGTCGTTGGCTTCCAACAAGGGTTGCTTGCCAGCGAAAATGGCTTCTTTGGTAAGCAGATCGGGGGTCGTCCAGGTTGGATATTCGTCGGCAATTGCAGCGGCAGAACTTAGGGCCTCCATCATTCCGATAGCATCAATCCACCCCTGGGCTTTGGTGCCGAAGATCTTTTTCCAGCCTTCGAGCAATTCCAGAATGCGAACGTCCCAAAGGAAGCAAACTTGCAACAACAGGTAGGGGATAAACAAAAGCGGACTGCGTTGCATGCCTGCCAACGCCATGATTCGTTGCAATCGGCCCAGCGCAGCGTCGGAGGAGTGATGCTGGTCTTGGAGCTTGGCTTGGATCTCCGATAGAAGCTTTCCTTGCGATGGGAGGCTCTTGATTGCACGAATCATCTCGACCAACGACTGGAGCTCGCGATTGGCTGCTCCAATCTTTACGAAGATATCATGGATCGGTCCAACAATCAGCATCGTCAAAAGAAAGTTGATTGCAGCGCCAGTCAAGACACAACCTACCCCGATCACTTGCCCAAGTTCGAAATCGGCTGCCTTAGCGATGACAATTCCAACGACCCCTGCAACGACGGCGATCGGGCTGAGCCAAGTCAATGCATGAAGCCATTTCTTGCCAGCAAAATGATTTCCTGATTGCGACCATTCAACGATCCCTTCCGGTCCCAATTGCTGGCTGCGGTAGTTGCAAGCTGTCTCAAAAAAACGCATTCGCCAGGATCGATCCGATGCAAGAGCACGGACCGCAACTTGACGTTCCACCATGGTGGCTGGTTCCGCCCACTGGGTCATCCATTTGCAAATGGTGTTTGCACCTGAGTTGGTCATCGCAAGCGACAGCCATCGAAACAGGCTTCGTTCGCCGAACAAGTCGATGTCCCGACTTAGATCGGACAAGTAGGCGAGCGTGCATGTTTCGGTTGGCAGAGGCAGAAGGGATGCCCAGTGACGATCGCATCGAGCCAACAGCCGCTTGTAACCAAAGAGACGTTGTTGCAGCTGCGAAATCGCCCACAGGTTATTCTCGTGCCAGGTTGCAGCGGCCAAGAAACCAAACATCAAGGCAGTCCCTGCAATCCAGGTCCAATTGCTGGCCGTTTTTTCCAACAGTCCGAAAAGTATCAAGCCGATGCCTGGCAACGCTAGACCAAGCCGAACCCATACGAGTCGCTGCATTAATAACTTTCGGACCGCGATCTGTTGCTCCAGCGATTGGCTCTGGGAACGATAGGTATCGATTGCAGCTGACGTGTTCAAGTCGGGGATCCCAATGGAATGATTAGGGGTAGGTGCGTTGGTTCTCGTGAAGCAGC
>CAITIF010000691.1 GCA_903892365.1 uncultured Pirellula sp.
AAGCGGATTAGTCCTAGGACTGAGTCCCCCAGTTTAACAACGCAATCGCCCGGAAAGCTACCCAGTTTTGCCTTGCCCGACCTTCAATTATAAAAATTTCCGAAGGACTTTCTCGAGCTTTACTCGAGCGGTTCGCCGCTGCAAGGGGCATTGAACGGGCTTGGAGACGCCCCGTCGAGAACGTTGTGCCGGCAAAAAATCGGAATGCACGGAGGAAGGGTTTGGACTACAATTCCAAATAGAATTTCTCCCCTCCCTATCCCACCTATCTAAGCTCTAGGCGCATGGCTTCAATTCCCTGGTCCGTTGCTGAAGAGTCGCTCGACGTCAACTTTTCGGTCCCACTGCAACTCCGGCTCCGCTGCACTCGAAATTGTTTTCTGGATGACTGGGATCAGGTTCTGCCCCTACTGAAAAGTGACTCACGCCAAGCACGAGTCCAAATTTGGATGGACCGGAATGTGGTCGACAACAACCCCGCCATCTTGACCAATCTATCGCGTAGGATTTCGGAATCGAGCGATTCGCTGGAATTGGTTGCCCCAATTGCGCTGGTCGAAGGTGGCGAGCAAATCAAAAATGATCCCGATGCGATCGAAACCATTTTTCAATCCATCGACCGGGATGGACTCGATCGTCGCAGTTACATTTTGGTGATTGGCGGCGGGGCCGTGTTGGACGCAGTCGGATACGCGGCCGCTATCGCGCACCGCGGAATTCGACTTGTTCGTTTCCCAACGACCACGTTGGCTCAGGCGGACTCCGGGGTCGGCGTCAAGAACGCCATCAATGCCTACGGAAAGAAAAACTGGAAGGGTACATTCGCGGTCCCATGGGCTGTGGTCAACGATCAGTCGCTCTTGGAACACTTGCCTGATCGCGACTTCCGAGCCGGCTTCTCCGAAGCCGTAAAAGTATCGCTCCTGAAAAGTCCCGCTGCTTTTCGATTCTTGTGCGACCAAGCGCACGCAATTGTTGCTCGCGATTGGAATGCAGTGCTGCCGGCAATCCGTTCAAGCGTTCTTATGCATTTGCATCATATCACTCATGGTGGCGACCCATTTGAAATGCAGGAAGCTAGGCCGCTCGATTTTGGGCATTGGTCCGCCCACAAGCTAGAACACTTATCCCAGTTTCGCTTAAGGCATGGCGAAGCGGTTTCTATTGGAGTCGCATTGGATACCGTTTATTCACATTTAGTTCATGGACTTGACCGGGCGGATATGCAACGCACTCTTCAAGTGCTCCGTGATTTACAGCTCCCCTTGTTCGATCAAGAACTCGATGCACAAACGATTTTTGATGGATTGGAAGAGTTCCGGCAGCATCTTGGTGGTAGACTAACGGTCACGATGCTTCGAGCTGTTGGACAAAGTGTCAACGTCCACTCGATTGATCAAGTTGCGATGAAAGAGTCGATCGAGATGGTCCGTGAATTTAGTTTGGCAAAGGTTTCATGAGCGGCACATTCCTTGACGCTAACTCGGCCGGGATTGAATCGAATGCCAGCACCGGCTTCTATCTGATTCGCTTCGGCTTCCAGCGTGACATTATTCCAATTCAGTCGGGCACCGTAGAATTGTCCCGAGGTGAGGAAGTGGTATGTCGGACTTACCGAGGGATTGAGATTGGCGAGGTCTTGGCTCCTACGGACCCCAGTTATTTGTCCGACCCAAATGCAGGAAAATACCTGCGGCGAATGCGTCCCGAAGATCAACTACTATGGCGTCAGCTGAAGTTGCTGAGCGCCGAAGCATCTGGCGAATGCCAAAAGTTTCTTTCGGATAGCGGTTCGGAAGATGTCTTGATTGAAGTGGAGCCGTTGCTGGATGGTCGAACGCTTTATTTTCATTTTCTAGGTGACCCCACGTCGACGACGGACACCTTCGTTCAAGCCCTATCGGATGTCTACCAGAAGAAAGTAGCTTCATCGCGTTTCGCAGAGCTACTGCGAAATGGTTGTGGCCCGGATTGTGGCACCAAAGAAAAGGCGGGCTGTGGTACTTCAGGCGGCTGTGCTGTTTGTGCCATCGCAGGCGGTTGCGCAAAACCATAAACGATGTTGTCGTTACCGGCTGGAACCTACGCCGAATGGCCCCAGGTTAGTGTGTCATCGCATAGGTTAGAATATTGATGGCTAGTGCATAAGCTTTGATCGAGAAGCGACGAAAGAACTCTTCATCGTCACCTTCGCGTTCCCACCCATCTGCGATATCCGTATTGTGAGTCGCGACCGCAACAAGTCGTCCATGATCATCTTGCAGCCCTCGAAAGTGAACTTGCATCATGTCGGTGGTGCCGCCGTTGGGCTGTCGATGGAATTGCCATGGATCATAGGTGACGCCACCTCTTCGGTAGAACTGGATGGCGGTTATCTGGGGACATTCAGTGAGTGGATAGACGGATGACATAATTGGGTGATCTGCGGGAATATCGAACCATTTCCATCGGGGGGCGACCTGTTGCATGTTCGCTTCCCAATTATCCCATTCCGCTTGTCCCCAAAAATCATCCACCCAAAGGAAGCCACCGTTATCCAGGTAGCTCTTCAGTGCTCGTTGTTCGGCAACATCCAAGACTTGCCATCCCGGATCGCTCATGAAGATAAAAGGGAAATCTTTTAGCCGCGGATCTGTTAACCGAAGAAGCAGCGTTCCTTGGTTGGTTTTAATGGTGGTTAACTGTCTTAAACGCCAAGTCAGATTTTTGGCCCCAACTGGATGATCTGTAGCCCAACGTGGTATCCAGCCAGAGTCGCCTCGGTAGAAGGCTTCGTTTTGGCCGCCCGTACTGTCATACACAATTCGAACGAATGTGAATCTGTCAGCATTAAAACTTGGTAGGTCTAAATCCGATTCTTGGGAGAACGCACTCGTCGCGGTCGCCATCAATATCAGCCCAGACACGATCCACCACGGTCTCATTGGCCAGTTGTGCATTTTACCGAACTCCTGGTTCCATCGACTACTTAACCAATAAGGGGGATTCAAGTCTTGCAGAATGGGAGTCTACGACTGCGATTTGAAATTCAGCGTCGGTCCCAGCGCCCCCCCAACGGCCTTGTTTATCTATGGCTAGAAAGTTAATGTGCAATTCAGAGGGTGGCTTCTTTTCTGTCCTGGCAATCCGCTCGATGACCGATTTGCAAGCCGAGGTTGGGTCCATTCCGGTTCGCATCAGTTCCACGATGGCAAAGGATCCGCAATAGCGCATGATGTTTTCGCCAATACCTGTGGCCCCGGCTGCTCCCACTTCACCATCGACATAAAGCCCACCTCCCAGGATCGGGCTGTCTCCAACTCGACCGGGTAGTTTGTAGGCAAGTCCGCTTGTTGAGCATCCGCCGGCGATATGCCCACTGGCATCCATGCCTACTAAAGCGATCGTATCGTGGTTAGGTGGAGCGGCAGCAGGATCCGCGGGTTGCTTGGACTTCCATTCCATCCATTTCTTGCGTTGTTCTTCCGTCAGTAGCTCTTGCTTTTCAAAGCCCTGCAACCGAGCAAACTCGGCAGCACCTTGGCCAACCAACATCACGTGCTTCGTCTTTTCCATAACCCGCCGCGCTACAGAAATGGGGTGAGGGTATTGTTCCAAACCCGCTACAGAACCCGCCTTATGCGTCGCGCCATCCATAAAGCATGCATCCAACTGGACAACACCCTGAGCGTTGGGGGCACCACCCACGCCGACCGAGTCGACGCGAACATCTGCCTCCGCAACGTGAATCCCAAGCTCAATTGCATCCAAGATAGATCCACTTTTCTGAAGTGTTTCAAGCGATTTCTGGCACGCGGGAAGTCCGAAGTTCCATGTCGCTACAAAAAGAGGTGAGCGACCTGATTCTTGGGATTGAGCCAAATTCGGCAGAACACCCAAGCCGGCTAAAGCACTCAAACTGCCAGTAAAGTCGCGTCGATGGATGGGCATGGTACCGTTTCCTAAAGGGAACTTGCGAGGGAACAAAAATGGTAGCAATCAAAGACCAAGTATAAACCAACGAACCGTTCGGCGCTAGCTCGGATAATTTCTATTTGAGCTGCGATCGCTAGTCGCGTCCTTGCAAAGAGCGCGTTGTATCGCGATGCATGTCCAAGGCTCGGGTTGCTTCAAGTGAATTGTCCGAACTATTTCAACGGAAGGATAATGTCGGTTGAAAGCTCTGCTTCAGGGGTTTCTGGTGGGGTGGTTTGA
>CAITIF010000692.1 GCA_903892365.1 uncultured Pirellula sp.
CGTGAAAATCGCAAAGCGAACCACATCCAACCGGCTGATCTCCGCAGCCTGAAGGAAGATCGTCCCTAGATGGTTTGTCCACTCAACGCACGCCCTCGAGAGAGTCGTGAAATGTAGATTGGACAAGCCGTCGTTCCCAAACTGAGTCCTCGACTCAGAACAGATACGCAACAAGCCTCGGATTGGAAAGCGTCTGATTTCAGACGCAACCGATCCGAGGCTTGTTACTTTTTACGCCACCAACTATCACGACTCAGATTTAGCTTCTGCGATACCGATTCGATTTCTTTCGAAAAGCGAATCGCGTCAACATAATAGCCCGCAGTTGGAGCAATAAAGCCATCGCTCTTGGATTGCCAGAACGCATTGAGCTTCAACATATGCTCCTCGCGAATCCATTTGCACAGAATGGAAGATGCGGCTGACGGGAAGATCGAGTCCCCGTCCACTTGAAACTGAATGGTCATGGGTGAACCTGCCCAATTGGCTTGATACTCGCTGCGGCGTTGTCCTTCCGCCACAACAGAAAACCATTCTTGATCGAAGCTAGCCATCAGAAACGGCTGGTAACGATTGCGACCTCCATGCTTATCACAATACACAAAGATTGGCTCGTCAACTGCCGCATTTCGGTCAATGATCGTGCGAGCTAGATTCAAGCTCAGTTCGCTCAGCAGCGATGATTTGTTACCGATTCGATCCACTAGCTGATTGAATTCAGGCTCGTCAATAACGCGAGCCCGTACATCCACCATCTCCAAACCGAGTAACGCCATTTTCTTTTCGGCGTCGTGAAAGGAACTTTTTTCCAATTCCCAAGCAACGCCAGAGCAGTCTTTGGGCGGGCAACTATCACGGTACCATGGTACCTGCCGGAGTCGCTCGCAATCCTCCGGCGATATCCTCGCAAGAACATCGTCCAGTGATTGTGGGCGACGCGACTTTGCAATCGTGCCTAAGAGAAACTGTGCCCCCAAATGCAAACTTGCTTGTCCGGTTCTGCCGTGGTTGATCAGCTTCGAATCACCCACGGGAACATGTTTGGAATCCTTTCGTAAGGGCTTTGCTTGAAACTCCGGCGAAAGCATTTGGCCCAATTCGCAAACATCGAGTTCGAGAGGTGATCTCCAAGCGGTTGCGGAAACAACCAGCGGCCCCATATTTGGGCCATAGCCTGCCTCATCAATGCCAATAATGAGTTTCGTTTTTGGCATCGAGTTTAAGCAATTCGGTCAATCTAGGGTCACTAAGCATCGTAGGCTGTCTTGGCCACTTTGTAGCATTCCCGAATGTCGGCGATCGGATCCTTCGGATTTTCCTCGTACTCTAAAGACAAAGCGCCATCAGCTGGGAAGCCAGTCTTATCAAGAGCTTCGAAAACGGACAAACAATCCAAATGTCCCTTACCAAGGATCACTCCCTTGGTTTGGTCCTTCATTTCTGCAAAATCCTTCAAGTGAACTCCGTACAACCTGCCCTTGAGCAAGCGAATAACATCCACGGGATTTTCTCCCGATCGGATGTAATGTCCCAAGTCAGCACAAGCTCCGATACGCACATCGTGTTTCTCGATCGCCTTCAAAACATCGAGAGCCTTGTTGTAGCGATGGGTCGGACCATGGTTGTGAATAGCAATTCGAATATCAAATTCCTTCACCAAAGAATCCAAGCTTTCAAACGAGTCTGGATCTGGATCGGCAGACATAGTCTTGATTCCAGCTTTTTTCGCGAACTCAAAAACCTTCCTATTGGCAGCGTCATTTTTGGAAAATCCGTTGACGCCATGTGCCGAGATGGTTAGTCCTAGTTTCTTAACCATTCCAACAACCTTATCAATTTGTTCTTGGTTGGAATCTAATGGGAACATTCCACTGTAAAACTCGACCGATTCAAAACCAAAGTCCTTGGCATGCTGAAGAGCCTGTTCTACCTTGAATTCGCGGAGGGAATAGAGCTGAATACCAAGCTTGAATCGATACTTGGCAAGATTTGCAAGTGACGATCGAGGCATGAAGGCGGCGGCAACTGCGCCCATGGAAAGCATTTTGACGGCGTCGCGTCGTAGGATCGAAGTCATGATGTTTTTTTCTGTTGGAAAGAAATCTGCAATGCAGAACTAGAAAGGGGTAGGGTCAATTTGGGCGGTGGATTTCAGGCAGTGAAACTCAGGCAGTGAAACTCAGGCAGTGAAACTCAGGCAGTGAAACTCAGGCAGTGAAACTCAGGCAGTGAAACTCAGGCAG
>CAITIF010000693.1 GCA_903892365.1 uncultured Pirellula sp.
GGTCGCTCAAGTGATCCGTCAAAGCCAAAACGATGCGTTGGCTGTAGAGTTGATGGATGGTTTGCCATAGAAGTCTGCTTACCTCGATATCGGTAAGGGATTCTGGCTTAGGAAGTTTGAGTTCGGGCTCAAACCATTGGCTGATGGGGAGGGTTGGGGCGCGTTCCCAGGCAAGGATGGATGCCAGGAATTCGTTCTCTTCTGCCAGCGACATGTGGCGGATGGACACTAAGTCTACAGCTTCGTCCAAGTACGGCTCTAACTCGTCGCGGAGTTGTGCGTTGCGGAGCAAAAGCTCCACTTCGCTTTCCATGGGCATCGGCAATTTCGACATAAAGACTTCAGGGGGTGAAAACCAAGAATTCAGGTACTCTTTCAATTTATCCAGAGCCCTCTCGACAATGAAGAATCAACTTGAGCGTTTTCTCGAATGTCAAAGAGAATTCTAGGGCGAATGAGGTAAAAGCGTTACGATCGGTAATCTTTTCCAGTTGGCGGTGTTGCCGATTGCGCAATCGGCAAAGTCGTCAGGCGGTCAGTTGCGTCGAGCACCTAAAGCAGGTAGGTTTAGCGTTTCTTAAGGAGACAGAACCTGCCGCAAGGGAGCGCGTAAACAAATGAGCGAGACGGTCACGATCGAAGGAGTCACATTGACTCTGGGCAATCCAGTGAAAAATACAGCCAAATGGATTGGGCAGGAAGAACCATTGCGGCAGTTGGCTGCTTGTTGGTTGACGGTGGATGATCTCGACTTGCCTTTGACTCCACGCTTGATCGGTGTGCCCGGAGTGGGCAAAACGGCGTTGGCCATGGCTGCGACAGCGGCTCGGAATCAAGAATTGTTCATTTACCAGTGCACGGCGGATACAAGGCCGGAAGACTTGTTGGTAACGCCTGTTCTGGCCAGCAGTGGCAAAATAGCCTACCACGCTTCCCCCTTGGTGACGGCCATGATTCGCGGAGCGGTATGCGTCCTGGACGAAGGGAATCGCATGAATGAAAAATCATGGGCTTCGCTTGCTCCGTTGCTGGACCAACGTCGCTATGTCGAATCGATTGTGGCTGGCATTACCATTCCTGCTCATCGCGAGTTCCGATGTGCTGTCACGATGAACCAAGACGATTCGACGTACGAGATCCCGGACTACATTTTGAGTCGGTTGCAGCCATCGCTTCAAGTTGGGTTCCCGAATCGCAAAGATGAGCTTGAGATACTGCGTTACCATCTGCCATTTGCGGAAGCGGATGTGTTGGCGATGACGGTCGATTTTTTGCAAAATGCCCACTCCCTCAAGCTCGATTTTTCAGCTCGGGATGGAATCAATGTTCTTCGATACGCTCTGAAGCGTTTGTCCCAGCAGACCAATCATCCGGTAGCCAAGGACCAAGCTTGGCGCGAGGCATTGCAAGCATGTTTAGGGGACGAGGCGCTGGATCTTTCGGCGGCGGCAAAACGGAAACAAAACGCGGTCGGTGGCAATTCATTGCCTATGGGGTTAGGGGATTTTTTCTTCGACCCCGATGACCCATTGCATCCCGATGATGGTTGAAAAGGATAGACTTTGAGCTCTCGCGAATTCAAACTGGTGAAGCCCTTATCGTCGTGGGCAAATTGCCGCGTTTATTTGGCGATGAATGGAAGCGAACAGTCTGTTCGCTTGATCGAGTTTCTCGCGAATCATTCGGCTATTGACTCGGTATATGGCACAGCGAGTCGTCTGCCAGCATTGTTAAAGAGGGCAACGCTGGTCTCGCACCCTGGAGTGATGCCAATCGAGGCATCGGGCCTAGAGAGTGGTTCATCGGTGTCCATCGCAACCGAGTATTGTCATGACAACTCACTAGACAGACTTCCGCATTTAGTTCTTCCACTCGATAGCCTGATACGTGATCTTGTCGGTTCGATTGCTGCCATGCATCGAATCGGACTATCGCATGGCCGATTAGCTCGATCCACCATCTACGTGCATCCGACTCGAAAGGATTCATTTGTTTTGGATCTGATGGATGGATTTTTAGCGTCACCCATGCCCGACCGCGACGGTCCCGTTGCGTTAGCCAATGATGTTCGGTCGTTGGGCGAGACCATTCAAGAAATCATGGCTTGTTATCCAGGCAACAGGGATGAGCTTGCGATAGATCAAGTGCGATTCCAAGATTTGCTCAAGGAGATGATGCTCGACAATTGGAGCGACCGTCCCGATATGGAGCAGGTTGTCTCGGGGTTTCAGGAAGCTTTGACCGGTACGAGTTTGAACACCCGTCTGCCGTTGTTTTCCAGTTCCATCAGCGACCACACTCTGGAGGTTCAGTCTGGTTCTTTGGATCAGTTGGCAAAAGACTTGCTGGTTCCTGAAGATTTTCGATCCATTGGGCGCTATGCGATCCAACGTTCGTTAGGTGAAGGGGGCATGGGATCGGTTTTTCTTGCGACCGATACGAGTTCGGGTGACTCCGTGGCGATCAAGATTTTGGCGAAGCGAGTTGCAAACGATGAGAAAGCGACAAGACGATTCGTCAAAGAGGCGAGGCTACTGTCCCAAGTCACCCACCCTGCGATCGCTCGTTTAGTGGAGTTCAACACTTGGGAAGGAACCATGTACCTCGCGATGGAGTACGTGGCGGGAGGGTGCCTAGCCGACGTGACTCGCACTGGAAGAATGGTTCCAGAGTCAGTGGTAATTGCTGCTATCGCCGATGTTGCGAGGGGACTTGCGTGTGCTCATCAAAACGGAATGGTTCATCGCGATATCAAGCCTGCCAACCTGCTTCTGACGGAAACGGGCGAGCGTGCCTTCGCTAACGGTAAAGTTGATTCTGACAAAAAAGATTCCCTGCTGAAGATTGCCGACTTTGGGTTAGCGAAACATTTCGATGCATCGGAGTCGATCGCGATGACGCAAACCGGATTGATTCTTGGAACACCCCACTATATGGCGCCGGAGCAGTGTCAAGGCGGCGATGTTGGACCTGCGACGGATGTTTATGCAATCGGAGTAACGCTGTTTCAATGCTTGACGGGAAAGTTGCCATTCGAAGGCCAATCGGCGGTTGAGATCTTTCGAATGCATTGTGATTCGCCTGTTCCTGATATTCGAAAGTATTGCGGTGTCGTTAGCGATGCAATGCAGTCCGTTGTAGAAAAATGCATGGCGAAGAATCCGCATGCGCGTTACCGAGATGCCTCGGAGCTGCTGCAAGCGCTAGAAGAATTACTGTCGGGTAAATCATCCTCCATCGCCGTCCATCCAGCCATTCCCGATTTGAATGCGAATCTTGGCAAGGGGCAGTTGAAGTACCAGTTCCAGTGGAAATTAAAGTCTTCGCCCGACGAACTTTGGCCCTACGTTTCGAATACCGATCGAGTCAACCATGCTATCGGATTGCCGGCAGTTCGTTATCGCACATTTCAAGATCCAAAATTGGGCGTTCGAAGGATGGCTACCGTTCGCGCGATGGGAATGACCATGGAATGGGAAGAACATCCTTACGAATGGATCGAAGGTCGTCGCTTGAGTGTATTGCGTCAGTTCCCAAGTGGCCCATTCTATTGGTTCACCAATGTCGTTGAACTGATGCCTCAGGAGGATGGAGGAACATTGGTAATCCAGACGCTTCAAATGTTACCCCGGAATTTTATGGGGCGAGTCTTTGCTAAATTGCAGATTGGTAACAAGTCGGAACGGAACTTTGGAAAGGTCTACGAATCGATCGATGACTATTTGAGATCGAACGCTCACTCGGACGTAAAGGCAAACGCTTTTTCAAAATCAAAGCATATCGATCGCGAGCAGAAGCGAAATTTAATTCGCCGGTTTGAGCGTCTGCGAATCACCGCAACCGATATCGACCCGAGGGTGATCGATACCCTTGAGCAATACTTGGCTCACGCGAGCGACCTGGAGGTGGCAAGGATTCGACCGTTGGCATTCGCAGAAAGGTTTGGCTTGGACGCCCGAGAACTAGTTCAAACTTGCCTTCTTGCCGCTCGCGAAGGGGCCTTGATTTTGATGTGGGATATTTTGTGTCCAACGTGTCGTATTCCCTCCGACGTTAAAGAGTCCCTTAAGGGGCTTCAAGATCATGGCCACTGCGAAGCTTGCAGCGTGGACTTTGAGCTGGATTTTGCCCAGAGTATCGAATTGGTCTTTCGAGCTCATCCGGACATTCGCACCGCTGAAACTCGAACTTACTGCATTGGCGGCCCCGCGTTTTCCAGGCATGTTGCCGCTCAAGTACGGTTGCAACCCGACGAACGACTGCAGTTGGAGCTCGCACTTGGTGAAGGGCAGTATCGGTTGCGTGGTGAACAACTTCCCTACGTGATCGAGTTTCGCGTTTCATCGGGCAGTCGAGTAGGACGCTGGGATTTGGATTTGTCACGTCCACCTTCCAAAGACCAGATCCCGACGTTGCGAGTGGGGGAACAGGTCCTTTCTGTGTTCAATCCGGAAGCTTCGCCAAGGCAGATTCGAATCGAGCGAGTCGCTTCACGTGCCGATGCGTTAACAGCAGCCGACGCAGCTCAAATCCCAGCGTTCCGGGATTGGTTTCCTGATGAAGTGTTATCCCCGGGGCAAATGGTCGGCCTTACTAATGTGACGTTGTTCGGCTGCCAGCTGCTTGATGCGAGTCGGCTTTACCAGGAGCTTTCCGGGCAATCTGCCTGTTCGCTAATCGTGAAGCATCTGCAAGCGATTGCGTCCGTGGTCACGGCCAATCAGGGCTGCGTTATCAAATCCATGCAGGATGGGTTGAGCGCCGTTTTTCCGACTGCCGCGAATGCAGTCTTGGCTGCAACCGCAATGGAGCAACAAAGTGGCCAGTGGGGGATCTCGCTTCGACAAACGATTCATCAAGGTGTCGCTGTGGTCGCCACGATCAACGGTCGCCTCGATTACTTTGGTGAAACGCCACAAATGTTGGAGGACTTGCTACGCGCGTCCCACGATCAAGAGATGGTCATCACGGAAGCGTGCTTAAGCGACCCTAGCGTTATGGATCTGTTGGATCCGATTTGGCAAATGGAGATGATTCCACCGATCGTAGCTTGGCCGGAAGAAAAACTGATGTCGTGTCGGTTAGGTAAAATAGAACGGACTTCAAAAAACTTTTGAAGATTTGCTAAAGTCTCGTCGATAAGACCCGCTCGCAAGAAGGCGAACGGCTAGAGAGGTTCTAGACGAAC
>CAITIF010000694.1 GCA_903892365.1 uncultured Pirellula sp.
GGACCGAATGTCTTGGCTAGGATGCGCAAGAGCAATTCGAACCAAAGCCAAACAAGACTCTCTCGACCTGCCTGATGCGATCTTCCGAATTAAAGGTTTAGCTAGGTCATCGTCGACGTTCGAGGCAAATAGCTCAAGTGCAAGGAGTGCGTTTTCCGAGTTCAGTTCTCCTAAAGCCTGGAGTGTCTTGCTCATACGCTTCGAATTTCCGGAATGGAGGCCAGAAACGATCAACCTCACTTTGGGGCCAAAAACATCAAGCGTCTTAAATCTTGCCTGGAAGTCGCCCTGATTTTTTGCCAATTCGCCTTTATCAACCCACTCACCTCCAACCAGTGCATGCCCAAGATACGATCGAGCCTCCATATCGTTGGGAGAGGAAGAAAGTATTGCGTAGTAGTGTGCTCGAGCACGTTCAGGCATCTGTTGGGTCACGCACCACTTCGCAAGCAATCGGTGCCTTTGATCGTGCTGAGCGAGTTCCTCACGTTTCGCCAAGTAGCGACTTTCCTTCTGGCTACCTTGCAATTCAGAGATGGACTTCCATTCGTTGTCTTGCTTGACCATTCCTGCTTGCCAAGCCGAGAATGCATCGGCTGGAACGTCGCCCGTTGCAATTGAACGGTCAACTATCATTCCACTTGCTTCCTGTTTCAGGAGCCCCTGCAAATCAGATGGTTCACTACCAAAACTACATATCGCGAAGCCCATTAGAAACAGCTTCGAAATCGCAAAAAGCAAAACAAACCGAAAGCAGTTGGTCATAGCAATCAACTCCAGGAAGGAATTAGAGAAGATAAAGCGTGTGACTGATTAGAGCGTTGCCAAACCCCAAAATCAATGCATTGTTGCAAAAACACAAAAAACAAAGACAAACTCGAAATAGCAACTGCCCCGCCCCAGTGTTTTCGGTAGATTGAAGGGAATTGGAATGAGTTCTCGCTTCGTTCTAAAACAATTGTCGATATCATGATGCGACGGACAATTCACAAGAATCACGGTTTGGGGACTGTTTTCTATGCTAATCAATACCCATTCACGCAGTGCAATCCAGCTCACTACCTTTTCTGTTTTGCTTTCTTTGTTCACTCTCGTGAATGTTGGACTCTGCCAGCGTCCCGATCTCGAATCCAAGCTGTGTCAGGACTACGCCAAGGCGATTTCGGAATTAGACCAAAAGTACTCTGAGCATATGAAGACCGGTAGGAAACTGATTGGCGAGCGTATGGACGTGTTCGATCGCCTATCAGATTCGAAGAAAGAAATTGCTAAGTTGGTGGACGCAAGTGTCTATAGCTCCATTGAATTAGCGCAGGCGGAATTAGCTGCGATGTCCATTCAATCGGAAGCGAATAGCATCATTTCCGCTAAATCAGCGCAAGGCCCTGCGGCTCGAAACATCGACGTTCGACTTGATCCTGCCGCTCAATTGCGACTGATGTATCCTGCCGTCTATGGGACCAATGACCAAAAAGCCATCGCGTCGCTTGCACAGCAAAACACCGACATCCAAGTTTACTACGATATGGTGCGTCATCATATGAAGACACTCAACGAAGCGAGCAAGCTCGTAGCCGAAAGGCACATGAGTCAAATGCGAGAACTAGAAGCGATTGTTAAAGATATGTCGGCATGGGAGAAATCAAACCTCGATTTCTTCGAACGGTACTGGGAACTGGCTGACGTAGCCAACGTCAAAAGCGACCTTGAATTGCAAAGCGCTCTCACTCAACTTGCAACTTCTGACGATCAGAATCCTGGAGCCATTTTCGCGAAAGCCGTCACTTTCGCTCGGCTGGAGCAGTTCGACGAATCCCTCAAGCAAATCGAGCGTCTCAAGGACGTTCAAGTTTTGCAAACGGTACTTCTCGCATTGAAAGCAGAGATCCTAACACGGACCGACAAAAAGCGCGATGCGGCCAATCTTCTGCGTCAAACAGTTCGGCAGGGCTTGAATGACCCGAGTGTGCGCATGCATCGCGCGATGGCATTGGCAGCGGATGGCCAGCTGCGGAAGGCTGAATTGGAACTGGAAGCCGTCGTCAAGCTTGGTGGACACTCGATCGCTTCCCATAGGGGAATTGCCTTCATCAATGGCTCCAATCCAAAACCAACCAGTAAAATCAAGTCGAAAGCGATGGAAAACGCTGTCTTAGTAAATCAGCTTGCGGGAGACGATTGGGCATGCAAAATTGCTCTAGCATTAGCGTTTGCAACGAACGCCGATTGGGATAATGCAATCCGTTGCGCCGAAGAAGCTAACGAACTGGCCATCGGAACCAATCACGAATTCTGCCAGAATGTTCTCGAACAGCTCATCGCGAAACAGCAACCATCCTGGCGTTTCTAAGCGTCGTTCTTTCAGTGCTTCAAACGGCGCCATTCCTTTTTGGATGTTTGTAGCGAAGGAGAATATCTCAAGTTGCGGCTTCTTGTTCTGATCCAAAAGGATTGAGTTGCTCCAGGAATGTTCAATGGTGACGATACAAATGTCCATTTCAAGACGATTGACTATGTAGGTTGTGGTGGAGTTAGTTCGACCGAAAACCCTTTTTCAAATCTTCCACCACTGGCAAAGCGACGAGGGATTTTTGCGGAACTGATAGGTCATCAATCACACAGGAATTCAGCAATCCTGATGAATGGATACTCAAATTCAATCATGATGTGGGAATCAGCCGGTGCTTTGCACTATCGTGCAGGAGAGCGCCGCAAACGCGGGCTTGAATGGCAACCTTATCTAGCCAACAACAATTTCGTACTTTCTGGCGATGCAGATAGCGGCATTCGGGCTTGCCCCGAATGCCGCAATAGGTTTGGTGTGCTAACTGCCTTGCCGATCCAGATTTCGTTCGTGGGCCTCCGGCCCACGATTTCGGTCTTGTGGGGGGGCAGTCGCGTATTAGCGCACCAAACCTTTTGCGAAAAAGGGCACAAGGCCCATCTTCGCGTTCGCTTCCGTCGATTTTATCTCGGCGGGGCACACAACTGACAGCTACCAAGTCAACTTGATGAAAAAAGTTAAGTACGCAGCACCAGCTTGGCTGACGTAGCCCAGCGGCGAATGATGTTGAGTTCTTGTTGGTTCGGGTGGCGATTGAGCTTGCCCCGAATCTGGACGACTTGACGCGTCCCTGGGTTCACTTCGATGGTTACTCGTTTCTCTACCATCGAACTCTGCTCCAATTCCATAGACCAAATGCTGCTGTGACCTTTTGCACAAGAGCTTGCATAGCTCGCGACGCAATGCTTGAGCTTTCGCCCCTCGATCAACAATGCTTGCTGAGTTATCAATTCTCGAATGGTCCAGATCTTGAAGTTGGGCTCGCCAACCGTTCCTTCCGTCAAGCGTAAGGGTTGGATGTTGGTCATGTTCCAAGTTCGGATTTTCTGTCCTGAAGTCTTCGAGAGTTCGCGATGCCATCGCGTGACTTGTTCCAGAAGCGATTCCGGCGACCTTCCTTTCATACTCAGGTTGGGTTGGCGCGGACCTTGCACATTCTCGCCATTTGCACCTTCAACATTAACGAACCGTTCCTGATGAAGATAATCGATGACGGGTCCGATATGCACTTGGTCGAGCATCGGATGGTCAATGAACCACGAAAGGACTGTATTCCAGAAATCGTCTTGCGAGAAATCGCTCCCCAATCGAGTTGCAACCATCGCGTCCGCAAGTCGCTTCGAACCTCCCAAGCTTAGCACCTGAGCCCACCGCAGTGCCTCTGGAATCGTTAGGTCGGCTGGGCTCGACGAAAAGCTCTTGGATAGCTTCCGCGTA
>CAITIF010000695.1 GCA_903892365.1 uncultured Pirellula sp.
CAATCAGGATGCCCAGGTTGTCGCGATGGAATTCACGGGAAGCAACGAGGATTTCTTACGATTGGACCGAAACGAGGACAATAATTTGACGGAAGCGGACTTCGATTGGACCAAGCACTCACTAACAGCGACCCCAGGTTCCATGATGTTTTTTATGGCGGATGGCGACGCCAACGGGAAGATAACACGCGATGAATTTTCAAGTTTGTTTGAGAAGCTGGGGGCGGATGGCGAAGGATACCTAGCGATCGACGACCTGCGAGAGCGATTTATGTCCCCTACATCTACATCATCACCACCACCAACTCCGCCAAACAAGCGGCCTGACAAACCCAGCCGCAGCACACTCATTTTCGGGCTCAAGAATCAAGAGCTTGGATCGCTGCAACCAGGTCCTAATCTTGATGAATCTGCCCCCGACTTTACACTGACTTCGCTAGATGGAGAGCAAATCACACTCTCGAAGGAGATCGGCGAAAAACCGATCGTACTCATCTTTGGAAACTTTACCTGTGGTCCTTTTCGTAGCCAATCGGGCAACATCGAGAAGCTCTACCATCGCTATCAAGATCGCGCTAAGTTCTTTTTGGTTTACGTTCGTGAAGCGCATCCAAGCGATGGTTGGTGGATGATGAGCAACCAGCGAGTTGGTATCGACCTGTCGCAACCCAAATTGGATTCGGATCGTCGCTCGATCGCCGTGACTTGTAAAAAGCATCTCGAACTCGATTTACCGTTTTTGGTTGATGGTGTGGACGACGCGGTGGGCTCCGTTTACAGCGGAATGCCAAATCGGCTTTATCTTATCGACCAGAATGGACGGATCGCATTTAAGAATGGACGAGGCCCATTCGGGTTCCATCCAAGGCAGCTCGAACAGGCTCTGGTGCTGCAGCTGAATCAGTAACTGCGATAACTTACGCTTGATGTTTCTCGCAAAGAAGGTGTCAGAAACCGTTTTTTCCATGGGGCCTAGGACGGTGCCACTCGCTGGGAGCTTGACTCGACATTCTCATGTGAATCACTCCGTCGAAAGAACCGATACAAGAATTGTCGAGTTAGACGCTAGCAACTCGGTGCACCCGAGTCCTGACATTCCGGAGGAATCTAAGCTTGTAGCCGGCGGTTGAGCGTCAGCGACACCGCCGGTTACACGTTGGTTCACTCGCAGCACCCCGATGGGTTGCAAGCAGTAAAACGCTAACCACTACGATCTACATCGAAACCACATTTCTTGCATCCTCTCAGGATGCTCATGTTCGTGGTGCATGATTCCGGTGGTGTCGCTGACGCTCAACCACCGGCTACATGCTTTTATCCTTGTCAGGATACAGATTCACCGAAGGATAACACCACAACGCACTGCGATGAATGACGATGGGGAACCGATGCTTTTACCCATCCACTTCTCGCTGGACTTTTCGCTTCAGAAGGAGAAATCCAAATTCAACTTCAACTTGCAACTACCCACCTGAATCAATTATGTATCCCTTTTTCTCGACGATCGCAGTCGGGTAGCTACTGCTGGCGAAGCAAAATGCAGACGCGAGCGTTCTTGCTTCGTCCAATACAACAACTAGTAATCTAAATTCTTCGCTCCCCTCTCCCTCTGGGAGAGGTGCTGGGGGTGAGGGTTCTCGCGCAGACATCAGTACGAACGAAAAGTACTAAGAGCGTCTGTCGAAAAATGTGGGGCGAAAAATTTCAGAGCCTTGATTTCGCTAACAATCTTTCGACCCACATTTTTCGACCAAAAGCATTGTTCTTTTTTGCAAACGTCTTTACTTAGGTCACTCAAGTCCTTCGGGCGGTGCCACCCACTGGTCACTCCGACTAGTTGGCAATTTCTGGGGAACTCAGCGCCACGCGGAAGCCGACGTAGTCGGAGCGAGTCTCTGGTGGGAAATGAAAAGCCCGATCCCCTGACCTTCCTAACATTGCGGGCGTCAACCAAGCGCCGCCACGGATCATTCGGCTATAGCCTTCCTTAGGGCCAATGGGATCGCTGACCGCCCCCTCGGGGTAATCACCGGCCCAGTCGCTACACCACTCCATCACATTGCCGTGCATGTCATACAGCCCCCAGGCGTTTGGATCCTTCTTGCCGACCGGGTGCGATATGCCTTTACAGTTCGAGGAGAACCAGCCGTAGTCATCCACCAATTCCAGCCCTCCAAACCCGAACGGAGCGGTACTGCCAGTCCGACAGGCGTACTCCCACTCCGCCTCGGTCGGTAAGCGATACACCCGACCGGCCGCCTTCTCCTCTGGCAACTCTGAAAGCCTCTTGCAGAATTCGACCGCGTCCTCCCATGAAGCCTGATCGACGGGATGATTCGAGCTATCAACGTTAGCGACCATGTCTCCTTGAAATTTACTGGGGTTGCAGCCCATCAACTTCGAATACTGGGACTGAGTCACCTCGAAAGCGCCCAGGTAGTAGTCCCGAGTGAGTGTGACTTCGTGTCGTTGCTCCGCGAGCCGGTAACCCTCTTCTCGAAACAGCGAGCCCATCTGAAATTTCCCCTTAGGGATCGGCACCAGCTTCATACCCATGCTGTTGGTAATTCCCAGATCCGCCTGTAACTCTGAGGATTCAGCATTGCTCTGGCGTGTTGCCTCAAGCGCCGCCTCGGCTGCGACGGAAAGCTGTTTTGAAGCACTCAAGATCGGTAGTACCTCTTTCGGCCCCTGACCGCGAAAATGAATCTTCATTTGGGAGAGGTCGATTTGCACTCGTTCGTCGAATTCAGCGGCCCGTTGGAGATGCACGTTCCACTCGTTCCGTTTCACTTCGTTGTAGATTGCTTCCCCGCTCATCCAACGCTTCGGGCCGGTTTGCTCGAACGACTGCGCGAGCGACTTCTCTGGGGATGAGCCCTGGTAGGTAATCTTCGAGACGCTCTGACCATTGATCTCGGGGGCAATGGCTGGCTTTGAAACCTCTAACGGCCAGCTATTGCGGACAATCCGGACCCCGATACTGAAGCATTGACTAGCTCCCTGCCACCGATAGCTACGGGTTGCCAGTCTGCAGCGGGTGGCTTCCTTGAACCAGCAGCCGCACCGGTTTACCCGATCGGGACTTGTTTCCTTCGCAATCGGATCGGTTCC
>CAITIF010000696.1 GCA_903892365.1 uncultured Pirellula sp.
AACGATTGGATTTGGTTGTAGAAATACTGGATACTACGGGCATTATCAACCTGAGTAGGCTCCAGGGCTTGACTGTAGCCATAGACAAAAACCTTTTCGAGATATTCTTTGTCGATTGTAGCCGAACCATCGAACTGCACTTGTTTGATGATATCTCCTGGAGCAAGTCCGCTCTTGGCCGCAGTCGATCCCGGCTCGACGCCACTCACCACGTTGGATACTGAGTACACTAGTCCCGAACCTATCAGCTCAAGTCCAACAGGTCCCAAGGTTACATCGCTGGTTCCGAAGATGAATTGTTCGGGAACCGTCCATTCAAGAGTTGAAGTTGTTTTGTCTTGGCGCTCGAAAGCAAGCGTTAACGATTTGCCTTTTTGCTTCGCAACGCCCAAAGCAGCTTTGAATGCATCTTCGATTGGCTCGCCGTTGATTGAAATCAGTGAATCGCCTACTTTGACACCAGCCAGATCGGCAGGCGAATCTCTTAATACCGCGGACACTTTGCCTGGCTTGAATTGAAGGCCGAACGATTTCATCGGAACCGGCGCCCATTCAACATCCACATCCGTAAACTTGACAGGCTGACCTTCCTCCTCGGACAGAGAGCGTCTTACCTGAACCGTCACTTTTTCGTGCATACTCGGGTGCAGCTGTTGGTTCAGCGAATACTCCAAGGGGGTTGATCCGTAACGTGCGACATCCAAGGGGATTCCATTAATTCCTGTGATGATGTCCCCTGGTAGAAACTTCGGCAAATTCGCATTCTCTGGTTCTAACCCGAAAGTGAGCGACTTGGATAAAGCTTCCTTCGAATCGAACTTGGTCACCGTAGGGCCTCGGACGCCCAGCGACAGCTTTTGGATACCAAGCTTAGGATCGGTATGTGCGATCGTCCCTTGGAACTTCATCGGGATTTTGGTGCCATCTCGCATCACCCCGACTTCCAGTTCGGTCTTTGGATCTCGCAAGCCTTGAAACAGAACGGTCATGAACATATCCCTAAATGATAGTTCATCATCTTGCAGGGAACCGATTTGAACAATCTTGTCACCCGGTTGAACGCCGTTCATCCAAGCTGGATCGCCAGGATTCACTTGAGCTACAATGGCGGGTTCGTAGGGGACACCTACACGAAATGCCCATGCTGCCATCAGCACTCCAAAAATTAAGTTCATCACCACGCCGGCACTGATAATGACCATCCGTGCACCGACACTCTTGGCGGGGAACGACCTGGGGTCCAATCGAGGTTGCTCGTCCATCGTTGCGTTTGGGTTTTCGATACGAATCCGCTTCAGTTCTTCTTCGGCTCTTCGAGGGTCGTCGTCCTGGCCGAGCATTTTTACGTAACCACCCAAGGGGATCGCTCCGATGCCGTACTCTGTCTCGCCCCATTGAAAATGAATTAACTTCGATGGAAGACGAATTGGTCCCAGTTTGATCGGGACGTCGAATCCTACATAAAACTTTTCGCATTTAACGCCGAAGGTTTTGGCGGCCAGGAAGTGCCCAAGTTCATGCACGAAAATCACAAAGCCTAGCCCAATCGCAACCAAGAGGATGTTGTAAAGCTGGCTGCTCCACTTTTCAATCAAGCTTGGCTCGGCGGCGAAAAGAGGACTAAACCAATCCAGCCCCAATCCATTTTGGAGTGCGGCGAAAGGGATCCCATGCGCGTCTGAAAAAAACGATCCGAGCTGATAAACCGTGTCTAACATTGAGAAAGCGTCCATCGATGAACTTCGTTACGTCCCCATTGATCCAAGTCCTTGAGTTCCTGAAGCGTTGGGTTCGCTGAATAGTTATGGTGAT
>CAITIF010000697.1 GCA_903892365.1 uncultured Pirellula sp.
GATTGGCGGCAGTCGGATGCAGCACAAAAAATGATCAACTGGATTGACCTTCGCGGCGTGGATAATACCTACGACAATGCAACCATCTCCAACATCGTTGCAATCCTGTCCAAGCCCAATAAAACGGAACTTATACCCTTAGAACCCGATTCCAAGCTCCTTGCGGAAGAACGAGGGCTCGAAACATTTTCCAGTTGGAAGAAAAAACCCAAATTGGAATTCAATAAAGTGCACGAGACAGAGTTCTCGCAGTTGGAATGGCAATCTGGAACCTACTCGCCCGGCTATCAAGAATAAGTGGGTGCATGGCAGGCTCGCGCGATGCTAGTCGGGATGAACCACCTGGCCAATGGGAGCACAGGGATGTCAGTATGAACAATCTTAGGTAAGTATGGTAAGATCTTGGACAGCCTTGATTGGCACAGCAGGCGTACCTTTTGGACCCAAGGTCATGAGTCTGCCCCTGCTTTGATACCAACTGAATCCAATATCGACCTGAATTCTATGATCTGCATCGATTTTTTTCCTGCGTTTCTCCTGGCCGACTTGCTGCAAGAAAACGACCAAGCCAATAGCGTTCCAACCCCTCGCGTCGTCCCGATCGCACCGACTCATTGGATGGCTTCAGTCCATTGGCCTACTTGGATCCACCGGTCGAAAAACGCTTGGAAAACCCTTGGCATACTCATGGGGCTCATGGCATTGATATCCTTTCCGGGATGCGACAATGCAAAGAAGCCCACTGATAACGCTGTCAAAACGAAAGTTGAGGATAAAAAAGAAGCGGATCAATCGATCCCCGTCGGTTCTCCGGAGCAAATAAAAGGTTCGTTGGCAGCCAAAGCAATCTTGGAAGAGTCGATTGCTGCTTATCGCAAGCTCACCACTTACGAAGATTCCGGTGTGCTCAAGCTGAGGGTTCCTCTCAAGGATAAACCCGTCGAGGAGTCCGAGCCGATGCGGATTGCCTATGAAGCTCCTAACAAACTTGCAATTCGCGCTTTGGACCTTCAGTCGTGCTGGAAAAGTACGACGTTTGAATCTATCTTCCGGGCCAAGGACGCCTCGCCATTCGGTAATCAACGCCTTGTTCGACCTCGTCCTGAAAAACTGGATCTGACCTGGCTTATTCTAGACCACCTCGATGCGACTTTGGACAATCCAACTACCCGGACTCCCATCCAGCTTCAAATGCTGTTCGACGACAATGCCCTTTCTGGCTTTCGTGGCGAAAAAGCCACGCTAAGTCTCCTCACCCCGGAAATGTTCGACAGCCGCCGCTGCGAGCGCGTTCGCGTTGTGCTCGATCAACTGCAATGGATTCTCTGGATCGATGCCGAAAACCGATTGCTGCGAAAGTATGTCTTGCCTGTCGAACTGATCGATGCCTTTATTCCTAATCTACCTCCCGATCTCGATCGAACCAAGATGGAGATTTCTGTCGAATTATCGGACGCAAAACAAGGGCACAAAATTGAGTGGACCGATTGGCAACTGCCGGAAGAACCAGAGGCGTTGCTTGTTCGGCGTTTCATCCAGCCACCTTTTGCCTTGCCGCCACTGCTCGGACAAAACATGGCTCCTTTTGATCTGAAGTCTGCCGACGGAACCCTTCTCCTTGATTCTGCCCAACGTGCGAAACCAATCACGGTGATGTGTTGGGTCGGACTGGATGAACTGAGCGAATTGTTCGTCAAGGACGTCATGGAAGCCAATCGTAAGTTAACAGAATCTATGCCAAAGAACTCGTTTGAGATTATTCTCGTTTCAAAAGCGCCAGCCCAAGAGATGAAGGACTCGCTCAAGAAATGGAACTGCGACTATCCCCTGGCAATCGATGTCGATAACCTCACCGAAAAATTTTTTAGGGTTCCTGATAAGCTTTCAGTCGTAATCCTAGATAAAAAGTCGACCGTTCAGTACGTGAATGAGTTCGGTTATCTGGTGGTTGTCCCAACTCTGTTGCGAGAGCTGTTCGAGGACGTAGATCCTGCGGCGAGAGCTCGCTTGCAAGCAATCGATGATCAAGCTCGCTACACTTCCCGACTGCATCGAGCCATCATCGAGCGTTCTCAAGTCAAACAGCAACCGCCCATCGAGAAGTTCCCGTTCACATTCCACGAAACCGAATTGGTTTGGAACGCTCCTTTTACAGCCAATGTGATCGCTGCCGCGGGGGAGCAGTATTATGCGAAGCTAGGGGCAAAAGAATCGGACCCAGAGGTGTTCGCTTCGTCTGAATCATCGCAAAGAGTGATGACAGTTCTGGATGATATGGGGGACCTGCACACCATCGATGCGCTCGGAAAAACGCAGCGTGTCTCCTTCATTCCTGTTGAAAAGGCAACGGAAGCAACGCGGATGAACATCCTTCCTGACCCTTGGGATCACGAACGCGTTGCGATTGTTCCAGAAGGGTTGCCTCGGTTTTGGATTGTCGACACAACGAATCTGGACGGACGCGAACCCACTCAAGCGACCGAGTATGAGCTTGAGCAGGACGAATCCCCAATTGCTTTTGTTTGGACGGCGCTTGGCAGTAAAGTAAGCTTGACTTTGGCTACCGACAAAAATCGCCTCCTTGCTTATGATCCGGAAACCAAAAAGCTAAGCGTTTCGGAATCGAAAGGGGCCATCGCCATCGTACCAACGCTCAATGCAAACGGAGAATGCATCGATTGGAATGCATGCGACTCTTTTGGAAAACTGACTCCTATTGCCAGCCTTCCTTCAAGCTTACCAGTTGCGAAACAATTGGCCGATCAATTGCCGTTTCGACCATTACCCGGAAATTGGACTTGGGGAACGGGGCGGGACGGACCTGTCATGCTGGCGATGGCGGACTTGGTCAGCGGAGAAGCAGGAACCATTTTGCGTTATCAAAACACAAAATTCCCTTCATCAACTCATCCATTGAACGTACGTTCAGAACAATGCCGAATACTTTCTTCGACGAAACTCAAGGATGGCTCCTTTTATTGGTTATCGTCTGCACCTCGCTCTGTCCTACACCTCCAAACGAATGACAGTTTTTATCGTGACCAA
>CAITIF010000698.1 GCA_903892365.1 uncultured Pirellula sp.
CCCCGCGAAACTGAGGGAAATCGCGAGATGCCTCCAAGTAGGTAGTTTGCACAACGTCAGCCGAGTCCATGCGGCCCTGAAGCCGATCATCCAGCATGCGTTGAGCGATGACATTCAGGTATGGGCGGAACCGATTGAGCAGTTCGCCTTTGGCTTTCTCGTCCCCTTGCTTGGCTTGTTCAAGGATCTGTTGCGAATCAAAAAGCACCTGGAGACCTCGTTGTGGTTAAGCCTACTTGCTAGCCATCATTTTCTGAACTTCTTGCAAGGAAGTATCACCCATTGCACAGGCAAGAATGCCTTCCTCTTGAAAGCCAAGGTGCCCTTTCTTCTTGGCGAACTTTCGAATTTCGTCGGGCGTACCGGCATACTTGAGGATGGCTTTTTTCATTTCGTCGTCGACGATCAGCAATTCAAAAATCGCCATCCGCCCAAAGTAACCGCGGCCATTGCATTTCTTACAAATCTCGATCTCAATCGGGTTCCCTTTCGCATCCACACGTTCTTCCGGTGGCGGGGGGAATGTCGGCTGAAATAGCTTTTGAACTCGCCCCGCTGGGATTCCAAGCTTCTGAAGAAGCTGGGGAGTTGGTTGAAACGGCTGTTTGCAATTGGAGCATAGGCGACGAACCAAGCGTTGATTGATCACGCCGGTAAGCAGCTTAACGAGATCTTTGGCTTCCGAACGATACGTCCCAAGCAACTTGATCACGGCGTCCACCGCATCGGCAGCGACCATGCGAGTGATCGCGTGCTTGCTTTGTTTGGAAACTTGATCGATGGTCCTTTCCGCAATGTAGGAATTGATCAAGCTGGGCATGACCAGTACGTCCGGTTGCTTGAGCAAAATCTTTTCGTACGCTGCTTCGGGGGCGTCGCCGACACCAGGAACAAAAAAGTTCTGGGTTACGTTGATGATCTCAGGATCTGCATCTGCTTTGTTTTCGAGCGATACGAAATCGCGAACATATTTATCCGCAGCCTCCAAGGTAACTCGCCAAGTGGTTGGTAAGCCTTGTCCAGCAGGCCCGCTGACAAGAACAATTCCTTGGTTGCCGTTCAGCAAGCCTCGGAAGGTTGTTACCATCGTCTCGCGCATACCCAGGTCGGTTAGAGTCTTCAGCGTTGGCTTCTTGGTATCGATCGATATCAGGACTCGTTCGCCGGACGGAACCCCCGCGCTCATGAACGAAACGACCCAATCGATGTCTTTGAAGTTAGTCGCAAATTTTGCTTCCTGTTTGGCCTTACGCTCCACAGGGTTTAGCCCCAACATCTTCTTCATGACCACCAGAGCTGCATCCCCTGTGGGGCGGTCCAGCGGCGGCAGGCCTTCCCAGTTCCCGTCGATTCGATATCGAACCACAGCACCTTGTGCTGAAAAATCCATAAGGATTCTATCAGCGCGACCACCTATTGCGTTGGCCAGAAGAATGATAGCCGTCGGGTAGCCTGGCAGTTGCCGGGACGCAATCATCAATCCCTGCGCCTCATCCTTCCCGATCCCGATTGTCTTGACTTCCAGGGGCGGAAGAACAACGTTCTCGGCTCCAACTTGAGGTGCGTTCTCAGACGCAGCTGGCTTTGCTTTCTTTTTTCCAAACATTTACTGAAAAGAATCTTGGTTGAGTCAGGCTCTTCAAGCAGCTTGACGAGGATGTTTCAAAGTAGGAGAACGAGTGATGTTGTGAATTCTGATCGAATGCTCTGCGTAAGAAAACCGCTAAATGATACCTGGCTGACTTACGTTGATACCCTTGAGAGCCATCTTCAAGGCATCGGGATTAGGAGCCACTTCGAAAGCCGTTGGGCGATCGATCAGGCCATCGTCAATCAATTGTTTGAGACTCATCGTAAAGTCTTGCATGCCGTCTTGAGCCCCGATACGGATAGCGTCCGATAGCTTTTGGTCTTTGCCTTCCAGGATCAGTTTTCGAATCATGGGGCTAAAGGTCATGATCTCGCACGTTGGAACTCGGCTGACCCCTTCCTTAATGGATGGCAGAAGCTTTTGTGCAACGATCCCTTTCATATTAAAGGCCATCGCATTTCGAATCGCGTTGTGCAATTCTTCCGGGAACAAGTCCAGAATACGACCAATGGTGGAAGGGGCCGTCGACGCGTGAATAGTACCAAACACCAAGTGCCCAGTTTCAGCAGCGTGGATGGCCGTCATAAATGTTTCTTGATCGCGCATTTCACCGACGAGGATGATGTCTGGGTCT
Organism: uncultured Pirellula sp.; assembly: GCA_903892365.1. GTDB lineage: Bacteria > Planctomycetota > Planctomycetia > Pirellulales > Pirellulaceae > JBKCUI01. Next base: position 2,226 of record CAITIF010000698.1, read on the forward strand.
TCCCGAACCGCGTGCTTCATTGCGATTTCGAAATTCTTAACATCCGTCCCAACTTCTCGTTGATTGATCAAGCATTTGTCTTCGGTGTACACAAACTCGATTGGGTCTTCAAGGGTCAAAATGTGTTTACGGTAGGTTGCATTGATCCAATTCAACATCGACGCAATGGTCGTACTTTTTCCTGAACCCGTCACACCGGCTAGCAGCACCATCCCTTGATCGTACTTGCAGAGTTCTTCTAGGATCGGAGGCAGAAACAATCCCTTGAAGTTGGGGATGAAGTTGTTGATCCGTCGAGCGACCAAGCCGGGACGTCCCAACTGCTTGAGCATGTTCACTCGAAACCGCCAGTTCTCTCCGTCCACGTTGATGGTGTACGAGAAGTCAGCCCCGCCTTCTTCTTCAAAGATCCGACGGTTACGGTCATCCAACATCGGGATCAGCAAACGCACCATTTCTTCGACGTCGATCGGTGGACGATTGAGCGGCTTTAGGTCCCCTTTGACACGGACGATAGGTGGGGTTCCTACCTTCAAATGCAAGTCGCTACCCAGAAGCTTGACGCAAGCCTTGAAAAGCTTGTCTACTTCCAGTTCTTTTTTGGTAACCAAGAGCGAGGCTGCGAGATCCTCGGACGAAGAAGGCGCTCGAGTATTTGCGGCTGGGCGAGCTTCTGCAATGGCCATAGTTCACACTCTGACAAAAAGAAAAATCGGTAAGGAACTCGGTAAAGTACGTTGGCTACGACAATCCTATTCTATCCTGACTCAGTCCAGAAGAAATGGAATCATAACCTTACTGGAATTCCACATTCTGACATGAGGCGTTTGGTTTCGGCAATGGTGTACTCACCAAAGTGAAAAATGCTTGCAGCCAGGACGGCGTCCGCCTTTCCCTTTAAAATCGCTTCTACCAAATGTTCTGGTTTTCCAGCCCCGCCGCTAGCAACGACAGGGATCTGAACCGCATCGCTAACCGCCGAAGTGATCGGCAGGTCGTAGCCGTCCTTGGTCCCGTCGCGGTCCATACTGGTTAGGACAATTTCGCCCGCACCCAGCCGTTCCACTTCTATGGCCCACGCGACCGCTTCCAAACCCGTGGGGGTTCGTCCCCCATTGATGTGAACTTCCCAAAACTCGGCTCCATCGCGAATAACGCGACGCGGGTCGATATTCACCACGATGCATTGCGAACCAAAACGATCAGCGGCTTGCTTAACGAATTGAGGGTCTTTGCAAGCGGTGGAGTTGATCGAAACCTTGTCGCACCCCGCTTGCAGCAAAACTCGGATGTCTTCAATCGTTCGAATTCCGCCACCGACCGTGAGCGGCATAAAGACCTGTTCAGCCGTACGGCGCACGACATCCAACATGATTCCACGATCTTCGTGGCTAGCCGTAATGTCCAAAAACACAAGTTCGTCGGCACCTTCCTGCTCGTACCTTTGCGCGATTTGAACCGGATCCCCGGCATCGCGCAAATGGATGAAATTGGTCCCTTTGACGACTCGACCTTGATGAACGTCCAGGCAAGGAATCACTCGTTTTGCCAGCATGAACCGCCCCCTTTACCCAAACATACGAACGTTATTGAGGTGCGACCTGTTGGTCCAAGGAATTTTGAAACTGGTCGAAAAGGTAGCTGCTGTCGTGAGGTCCTGCTGAAGCTTCAGGGTGGTACTGGACGCTAAAAGCATTCAATTCCTTGTGGCGGACGCCAGCTATCGTATTGTCGTTCAAGTTCCTGTGTGTGATCTCCAGACAATCCGGCAAAGACTCTTCGTGGACGGCAAACCCATGATTTTGCGATGTGATTTCAACCTGGCCGGTGATGCAGTTCAGAACCGGCTGGTTTGCTCCGCGATGCCCGAACTTCAACTTAAACGTTTTTGCTCCTGCAGCCAGCGACAAAAGTTGATGGCCCAAACAAATGCCGAAAACTGGTTTTTTGCCAAAGAGCTTTCGGATGGTGTTGATCGCATAAGTCAATGGTTCCGGATCGCCGGGCCCATTACTCAAGAACACTCCGTCAGGCTTATGAGCAAGAATTTCCTCAGCGGTCGCCGTTCCGGGAAGAATGGTGACTCGATTTCCGCGCTGCGACAAATGACGGGGAATGTTCCACTTCATTCCAAAATCCAAGCATACGACGTGCGGTTGCTGAGACTTGGGGGCCGTTCGCGGATCGTAAGAAGACAGGCCGTGCAAGGCTTCATTCCAAGTTCGCGATTCGCTGGGTAGCACTTCTCGAACCAGATCCCGACCAACGAGTCCGGCGCTCGAGCGGGCTTTGTGAACCAACGATTCATGATCGCAATCCGTGACCGAGACAATGCCCTTGAGAGCACCGAGGCTTCGAATCTTTCGAACCAACGCACGAGTATCAATCCCTGAAACTGCTACGATTTCATGCTTGGCCAAATAATCTGGCAGAGAACCGCTAGCTCTAAAATTGCTGTAAAGCCGGCTGCATTCGCGAACGACGAACCCTGCGATTCTCGGCTTTGCGGATTCAATGTCTTCCTCGTTGACGCCTACATTTCCGATCATCGGATAGGTCATCGTGACAATTTGGCCACGGTAACTAGGGTCCGTCAGGATTTCTTGATAACCGGTGAGAGAGGTGTTAAATACAACCTCTCCGTCCGATTCCCCTTCGTAGCCGATTGAAACACCTTCGAAAACGGTTCCGTCCTCGAGAGCTAAATAACCTGGTTTTCCTTGCCGAATCAAAGCTTCCAACCTCAATTATCCGAGAACAATGTGAGACTTGAAGCGGCACGGGGCCGAAGGACCTCAAGTCCAGCGAGATCATAGCTGATCCTAGACGGATTCACCAGTCATCGGATTTTGTGATTGCCCCCGATTTTCATGCTGTCCCTCTCTTCAATTCTTTTTTTTTGCTTATCCTGGAAGCCATGGATCGGAATGTCTCGAACCTGGGAAGCTCGGAAGTCGTACCAGCCCCAGTGTTCTGGACAAAACAGCCCCAAAACATAAACGCGCGTCATTTCGTTCGTCTTATTCACTCCTCGTTTCCAAATTGAGCAGATTCGCTATGTCCTTTGACATCCCGACACCCATTTTCGCGGCTGACTTTTGGATGACATTGTGGCTTACCCCCATCTGGTTCTTAGCTGTTGGAATCGTGGCGGGCTTCGCCGTATTGTTAGGATTCCTAGGGCTTTTCAAAGTTCTTTCTCGAGTGGGCGTGTTGGAAAAGCTCCGTCGCGATGGATCTGCCAACATCATTGCAGCCGCAATCACACTCATTCTTGGAGGTCTCCTGGCGACCTATCTCCGCATCGGAGGTGGCTCGATTGTTTTCCGGTCACCATCGGGCTCGTTTGAATCCGAAGAATGGGCCATGTTCTGCGTGGCAACCACCATGATGATTGGCATCGTTGTCTGGGCAGTGCTTTTCTGTTCATCGAGCCGGTTTCTAGGGGAGCTGCGATCGTTGCTGTTTGAAGGTGTTGGGCTGTATATGCTCTCGACCTTGGGTACTCTTGCTGCGATTGGGCTGGCATCTACCTTTTTGGTCCCGGATCCCATGACAGCTCTGAAGAGCGTTCCCGAACTGTTCACGTCCCAAAATGTTGATCGTAAGTTTGAAGCTCCACCGATCGGAAGTGACGGTGTAGCTCCCTTTCAGAAAATCGATCTTCAGTTCACTCCTGGAAATCTAGTCTTCATTCAATTGAAGTCAGATCGTCGATTGCTGCTGACCGACGGACCTTCCATCAGCGAATCTCGGGAAAAGACGCTCACGATCGAAGCCAACCAACCCATTATTTGGACCGCCAAAATGGGTGCCAAAGACAGTCCGCTGCCTATGGCCGAAGAAGCTCAGATTTATGTGCAGAACCAGGAAGTGGACAAAGCTGTTTTCGAAGTCATTTTGTCGTCAGCTCCCAAGGTGAAGGAATCGCTCACCTTTGTTTTGGTCGCATTATTTGTCGTGGTTTTTGGATTGCTGTTTATGTTGATGCAAGCCGTTGCACCTAAAGCAGCCGCGATCGCTCTGTCTGCTGCTAAGAGTGAGTTGTCGCAACCCCTACCTACCATTTTGATGATGCTGGTCGCACTTACGATTCTGCTGTTCGTCTTCTTACCATTTCACACCTTGGGCGAAGACATCAAGCTGCTCAAGGACTGCGGCGTAACCCTTATCTTGCTCGCTGCAACTTTCCAAGCGGTATGGTCGGCCAGCACTTCGGTTAACGATGAAATTGAGGGACGAACCGCCCTGACCTTGCTAAGCAAGCCTGTGCATCGCCGATCGTTTATCATCGGAAAGATCATGGGTATCACTTGGATAGTGATGCTGATGTTCTTGGTGTTGGGCTCTACGGAATTATTGGCGGTGGCCTACAAGCCGATGGTAGAAGCCCGAGAAGCCTCGCTTGACGCGCCTACTTGGCAACAGTGCCACAATGAAATGATTCAGACGATTCCTGGATTGGCCATGGCTTTCTTCCAGGCATCGGTTCTCGGAGCGTTCGCAGTTGCCTTAGGAACGCGTTTCTCACTGATCGCTAATTTTTCGATTTGCTTCTCCATCTATCTTCTCGGACACCTGACTCCGACCATCGTGGAGTCGGCGGCGGATGGCTTACCATTAGTAGAGTTCTTCTCACAATTAATCTCAGCGGTTGTGCCTAACCTAAGTCACTTCTCCATGGAAGCTGCAATCGACGCAGAGGTTAGCATTCCATGGACGGTGCTCGCAAGCATTCTGGTCTACACAACCATCTACGGCATTGCCGCCACCCTGATCGGTCTGCTGTTATTCGAAGATCGGGATTTGGCGTAGTCCTGTGAAACAGATTGTTCATTGCTTTCCTATTCAGGACTACCATCTGAATTGGATGAAGGCCTCAGCTCCTGGGTTTGATTTTATTGAAGCGACCCAGGAAACAATCCCGCATCGAATCATGGATGCGGACATTTTTGTTGGACACGCGAAAGTTCCAGTTCCTTGGGACGACGTCGTGCGGCAAGGCAGATTAAAATTCATCCAGTCGTCGGCTGCCGGGCTAGATCATTGTCTCTCTCCCAGCGTGATCGATTCGGACATCGTGGTTTGCAGCGCATCTGGGCTGTTTGCAAACCAAGTTGCAGAACAAACATTGGCATTGCTCATCGGACTGCTGCGAGGCATTCCGATCTTCTACCGACAATGGCAACGCCGCGAATTCGTACGTCGCCCAACAGATGATTTGCATGGCAAACGTGTCGGAATCGTCGGCATGGGTGGAAATGGACGACGCTTGGTAGAAGTGTTGCAGCCCTTTCGCGTTACGATTCGAGCGACGGACTACTTCCCGGAAGAAAAGCCAGAAGGAGTTCAGCAGTTGTTGCCGCACACGGAGCTTCTGGAATTGGCGGCTTGGTCGGAGATTTTAATCCTGACGCTTCCCTTGAACGCCATGACTCGAGGTTGTGTCAACGGAAGCATTATCAATGCACTTCCACAAGGATCCTATTTGATCAACGTGGCACGAGGTGCTTGCGTTGCGGAATCGGATCTCTGTGAAGCTTTGCAGTCCGGCCATTTGGCAGGGGCAGGGCTGGACGTCACCGATATTGAGCCGTTGCCAGAGAGCAGCCCATTGTGGAATTTCTCGAACGTTCTAATCACACCTCATGTGGGTGCGCAAGCGAAGCTGAGAACGGACGATACCACCAAATTGATCAGCGAGAACTTAAGGCGTTATTTATCCGGCAGGTCGCTTTACAACATCGTCGACAAGAAACTAGGGTTCCCTCATCCTTCAGTTCTCTACAAACCCTAAGTGTACGGTTCAAATCTTCGCGGATATTTCCACGACCATCTTGCCTTTTCAACTTACATTTCGCAAGGTAATGCTCATTGAACAAGAGAACGAGGGGCGGTGGGACACGATTACTATGGTCGACAAATCAAACGAAATCGATCGCGACGCACCTATTGTCAACAGATGAAACCCCAGCCCCTATCCCTTAGCATGACTCAAAAGTCGATGCTGGAGTTAGTCTACATTCCCTTCCTTGCGGCAGCGGTTCCTGCAGGCCTATTTGCCCTGCTAGGATGGATCACTTCGGGGCTGAATCAACCCCATGTTGCACCGCCAATTTTGGTCGTTGTTGCCATGATCGTTGTTCAGACACTTGGCATCATTTCGATGGCTACCGTTATTCTTATTAGGTACGAACTTGGTTTTCGACGATTGCTAATCTACACCAAGGGACGACCCCATTTTTGGCAAAAA
>CAITIF010000699.1 GCA_903892365.1 uncultured Pirellula sp.
GGCACATCGGCAGGAACGGCAATCGCCTCGAAGGTGATGTTGGTTAATAACGACTTTCAAACAGGCTTCGATCTTTTGCCGGGGTGTCTTGTTGATCAGCATTTCTTGGTTCGAAACCGTACCGATCGATTGCGTCGTGCAGTAGCCGCACATCCAGACTTGGTTGGCTTCGGAATCGATGAGAAAACAGCGTTGATCGTACGAGGGCGACGCTTGGACGTGGTCGGTGAATCCGACGTTGTGGTGATGTTGGCAGCATCCGGTCAGCGACCTGAAAGAACCGATACACTAAAGCCAGGCATGCAAGCAGACTTGGTCGCGTTGCGACGAGCAGCTCAAGCTCGACAATCGGCTCCGTTTCCTGCAAAGCGAATGATCGCGCCGACGGTGCCAAACGGTAGCTTGCTCATTGCGGGTGGTGGTCCATTACCCGATGAAGCGCTTCGGCAATTCGTTGAGTTAGCCGGGGGTAAAGATGCACGCATTGTGTATGTTCCCTGCGAGGAAGCGAAGTCAATCGAATCGGAGCCTGGGATGGTTCGCGTATTGCGAAATGCGGGGGCAGGAAAGGTGGATTGGATCCATACCAAAGATCGAAGCTTGGCAAATGACCCCGTGTTTACTTCCAAATTGATCGATGCAACAGGGATTTGGTTTGGTGGAGGACGTCAGTGGAACTTCGTGGACTCCTACTTGAACACGGAAACCCATAAGCTGATGCATTTAGTCCTGGAAAGAGGCGGAGTCATTGGTGGCTCGTCCGCAGGGGCATCCATCCAGGGTGACTACATGCCACGCGGTGACCCCATGGGAAACACGGAAATGATGGCAGAAGGCTACGAACGAGGTATGGGTTTCTTGACTGGTGTTGCCATTGATCAACACTTTACGCAAAGGAATCGCTTCCCGGACATGCAATTGCTCAAGAGGACGTTCCCGCAGCTGTTAGGGATCGGGATCGACGAGGGGACTTGCTTGATTGTCAAGAAAGGACAGGCTGAAGTGATTGGTCCCGGCCAAGTTGCTTTTTTCGATCGTCCTGAAGGATCCGATTCCATCCAGGAGCATACGAGTGTCGTAGCTGGCCAAGTTTACGACCTTGAACGTCGTGCCAGGGTGGATGCCTCCGAGAAGTAAGCTCTGTTACCTTCAAGCTGATCTAATGTGTTGCAAACGGGGGCTCGGCTGCAGTTCCGAATGCCCCACGATGCAGCCAGAGGCAGCATGAATCAGCATGATGCAGAAGAGTGATGGTCTTATAAACGCTTGATAGCCGGCATCATCTCACTTGAACTTCGGGCGAATGTTCAACTTTCGATGACGTCGGCTATGTTGAGCGTAAGCTGGTGGTGGCACCAAGCTTTCGAATTGTGAGGGCTATCGAATCGTGTAACGACTTCTTGTAACTTTGGGTTACAAGGGTTATTCAGGGATGTCGATATGTGCTTTGGCGGCTGCCAGACGCAATTTATCCAAAGCCCTTGTCTCCAATTGGCGGATTCGCTCCTTGGTAACCCCTAGTTCTTCCCCTACCTCTTTCAAGGTTAAGGGTTCGAAGCGGTGGTCCAATCCGAATCGTCGAACAATGATCTGCTGCTCACGCTGATCCAGAGTGTGCAAAATCTTTTGGATTTGGGCTGTTCTTGACGCTTGGTCGATTTCCGCAGTGAAGTTATCAGCGCGTTGATCTTGATGCGCCGTAAAAATTTCTTCGGAGCTGGTTCGGAAGCGATCACGATGTCGGAACTCGTCCGGAATCGTACGCGCAAAGTTCTTCATGATTGCCCAGGAAGCATAGGTACTGAATTTGTTCCCACGCGAGTAATCGAACTTTTCGCAGGCACGGATCAAGGACATGTTACCGTCGCTGATCAAGCCAAAGAAATCGTCGGATGGGTCCACGTGTCGTTTGGCAATGGAAACAACAAGTCTTAAGTTCGCCTGCACAATCTTGTTTTTCACCGCAACCGATTGCTCGTACAAGCTTTCGATTCGATCCATCAACGCGATCAAAGGAGCCTTCAGGTCCAGTTCCTCACGAAGCTTCGAAGCGACGTGCTTTAGGTAGTTCATTTTGCGGAACAAGTGATATTCTTGCTCACGGTTAAGCAACGGAACGTCGTAGAGCGATGCCAGGTAAGTTGGGAGTCCGCTGGGAGCTCGAACTTTTCGTGGAGCTTCCGTTGGGACTGGCATCTCGCCCAGAATCTGATCGGTCTACGATTCGTCATCGAATTCCGCGTTTGGAATATAATCCAAAACAAGTTCCATCACCTTGGCCGCTCGTTCTTCGTTCAGCAATCGGATGATACTGGTTCGCGTTCGACCATACCGCTTGGCTAGAACGACCGTCGATACACCTCGGTTGTGCTGTTGGTACATAGCCCGCCGATCTTCTGGGGATAGCACTTCCCGCTGGTCGGGGAACACAGCCATTTTTGGATATTGGCGATCGAAGTTTTTGATCGTGTAGCGAATTGTTTCTGTGCTGCGATTCACTTCGGATCCGACCGTTCGGGCAACTTCGGATAGATTTGCTCCAGTTGCGGCAATCCGCCGAGCTCGATCGATGATATCGTCTTTTTCCACGTCGGTAATTTGCGAGAACCGTTCGCCTCGCTGAACGCGTTTCTTATTTTGAGAAACGAAGCGATCGACGGAGGAATGTAGGAATCCGACCCGTTTGCGACCATCCGAAAGGAAACGTCGCGATACCAAGCCTTGGTCACGCCAGCGTGAGATGGTCTTCGTGGAAACGTTGAACATCTTGCTAAGGTCTTCGACCGTGTGAACGGGTTCGCTTGCTTCTTCGACTCGCAAGTTCATCGAATCGGTGATGTCCTCCACGAACAGCCTCAGGTCGTGGACTGCGTCATCACCCTTAATCAATCGATATCCGGTTGCGTCGGGACGGACCTCTGTCACTCGGAAGAACAGGTAATCGTAGGGGTAGTTTTTGGAAGGATCCAATTCCGACAACAGGCTTTCAGCTCGGTCCGCTTGTTCGTGGCGTTTGCCGCGCGGAGCGAACCGTACTTGTTGGTCTCGAAGTTCTTTGATGAGCGATATTCGGTAATCTGTATTCATAATGCCTTGCTCCCTGCTGCTGAGTCGAACCTGTTAATCCTTGCGGCTACCAACCGCTCCAAGTCTCTCTGCGATAGGGTACGAAGCTCAATCATTGAGCTTGCCTTGTCTCTCGCTTGGCCTTGTCTGAGCAGTGTGCCACGTTGACAACTGTTCTATCGCCTCAGCGTTTGACTCGTTCGGTCACTCTAGAACTATCTTTCGACATCTCTGTCATTCGACGTTGTTGAGAAACTATTGGTTCAATGGAAGCAAGTCTTGGGCCAAAAATTTTTCAAATTTCGAGGCTGCAAGTCTGCCAATTCCTAAAAATCAACATTTCTA
>CAITIF010000700.1 GCA_903892365.1 uncultured Pirellula sp.
AACAAGGGCTTCATTTCGATCTGGTGGTTTTGGACGAAGCACAGCGCATTAAAAATCGCAACAGCTCTACCAGCGAGATCATTCGCTCGATCCCTCGCACTCGCTCTTGGGCATTGACGGGTACGCCTATAGAAAACTCGGTTGAGGATCTAGTGAGCATTTTCGAGTTTCTCTCGCCTGGTTATCTCAGGGACGATATGCATCTCAAGTCACTTGGCAAAGCCACGCGAGACTACATTCTTCGGCGAACCAAAGATAAAGTTTTAACTGACATGCCGCCCAAGCTGTTTCGTCCTGCCGAACTGGAACTGACGGGCGACCAACGCGCAAGCTACAAGAGCGCCGAGGAGGATGGCATCATCCAGCTTTCCGAGATGGCTGAATCAGTAACCATCCATCATGTGTTTGAACTTGTTTTACGATTGAAACAAATCTGCAACTTTGATCCCGTCACGGGAGCAAGCGCCAAACTGGAACGCCTCGAGGCGGACCTAGAAGAAGTGGCTGCCAGCGGTCAGAAAGCTATTATTTTTAGTCAATGGGTCGAAACGTTAGACGTCTTGAACGAGAGGTTAGCGAAGTACCACCCCCTGCAATACCACGGCCGGATACCTTCGAACAAGCGCGATGGAGTGATCGATCAGTTCAAAAACAATCCTAAAAACAAAGTGATCTTGATGAGCTATGGTGCGGGAGCGGTTGGACTGAATCTGCAATTCTGCCATTATGTTTTCTTGTTTGATCGATGGTGGAACCCAGCTGTAGAAGATCAAGCGATCAATCGCGCGCATCGACTGGGAGTCAAGCAACCGGTGACCGTAACTCGGATGATGTCACTGGAAACGATCGAGCAACGGATTCATGATGTGTTAGAACAAAAGCGAGACTTGTTCAACACCCTGTTTGCAGAAACGGGGACGCCTCAGAATCTAGGACTCAATCAAAAAGAAATCTTCGGGTTGTTCGGACTCAATGTACCCAAGTATCAAGTCAAGGCAGCGTAGCTCAATCTCGCTCTCGCTTCTTTCTGACATAGCTTTTCTTCGCGTATTGCATCGATCACCCATTGGTGAGAATGGGCCGTCAATCTTCGTTGCCGGATGTTCCTTCTCCATAAGGAAGCTGGAGCAAGCTGATGACCGCTTGCTTGATGTCCGCTTGACGCATCAGTGACTCACCGACCAACATGGCTTGGATGTTGGCGGCGTGAATCTTATGTACATCCGCTGCAGTGAAAATACCGCTTTCAGCGACAACGGTCACGTCCTCAGGGATCTCGGTTCGCAATCGAATGACGTGTTCCAAGTCGACCGAAAAGGTGTGAAGATCGCGGTTGTTAACTCCGACCAGCTTGGTTCCTGTCGCAAGCACTCGATCCAAATGCGTCGGATCGTAAAGCTCGATCAAAGCGGTCATGCCAAGCCCTTCGATCAGATTGTAGAGATCGATTAAGCTATCTCCCTCAAGACACTCTGCAATCAGAAGCACCGCATCTGCACCTGCTACCCGAGCTTCATACACTTGATAGGGATCGAGAATAAAATCTTTTCGCAAAAGAGGTAAATCGACGCGTTGGCGTATGTCGGTCAAGTAGTCGAGCCTACCCTGAAAGAACGGCTCGTCGGTTAGCACACTGATCGCAGCAGCCCCACCGGCTTGATAAGCTTTTGCAATATCCACAGGGTAGAATTGAGGGCGAATCATCCCTTTGGATGGGCTCGCCCGTTTCACCTCGGCAATCAATCGGACGTAATCGTGCCCTCGCAAAGCGTCTAAAAAGCTTCTTACCTCGGGGCCTTCGTGCGCCGATTCGATAAGCGACTCCAGATCACGACGCTTCTTGGCGAATGCAATCTCTTCTCGTTTGCTAGCAACGATTCTGTCTAATACGGTCTGCATGCTTAGACCAAGTCCGAATCGAAAATACGAACTTGCTTCCAGTTGGACTTTTGCTCTGCGATAAACTGCAGGTGCCTTGGAGCAACTTGGTACAAATCGTGGGACTCGCGACTATCGAAAACGACATTGATCGTCACTTGATAACCATGATCGTTGACTGGCCTAGCCAAGTCTTTGTTGAGTCTACCCACGGAAAAGTATACCACCCCTGGATGGTCGCTCAGGTAATGCTGGCATGCATGCAACAGTTCCTGAATCTTTGACTCAGAATCGTCGCTGAGCGTAAAATAAACCATGTGGGACAGCTGTGGCATCGGTGTCTGAGCTTTGTGGAAAAAGTAAAGTTGAGAGGTTAGGCAGCTTGTGATCGACGGTTACCCGCAGGAAAACGCAGGCTTGTGAGTCGCATCCGTGGGTAAAAGTTATTGGAAGCCGTGTCTTTTGACAAGCGGAACCCATTTTGGCACGAATGCTATCAAGGGATATTGCAGGAATTTTCGTTGCGAACGGAAAAATCCGCAAGTTTTAACACCTCGCTGGCCGAAACTCCTCTTGTCCGACGAATCGTCGTCTCCGATACGAGAAGGGTTTAACCGATGTCCTGCAAGAACTTCCAGAAACTATTTAGTCTACTCCTCCTGTCTGTGGTTGGCATGCAGTCGGGCTGCATTGGCTTATCCAACATGGGTTTAGGGCCTTTCGGAGTTCCTATTCCGGTTTCGCCGTACCTTCAAGATAATGAAGAAGTCCAGTTTCATATCCATGAGCGATACGCTCGAGTGCCCATCATGGGTCCTTTGACAGCAGGTGGTCCAGTCGCGGCCATCGATCCACCAAGCGATGACGAAGTGATTCATGCCCTTGAAAAGGCACGACCAATTCGTGGCGGTTATCCACTGTTGTTTGAAAAGCAACGGAACCGAGTTCGCATCGTCAAAGAAAAGATTGCAGATTACATCGACGATCCACGCTTCATTCCGCTGATCGGTTTCGCTCAATTGCACCATGCTCACTACAAGTGCACTGTGTACTTTGAAGAACGTACGATCAACGGATGGCCGGTACCGTACACCTTGGAAGACAAAGAAGCGGTTGAGGTCATCTACATCGACCATAACCACTTCCATATGGTTGGCGACCCAGACACAGGTGCATCCAGCCCTTACTAAAGGTCTGACGATTGGCGTGTGCTCCACCTAGCCAGGTGGAGCGAATTGGAGACGGCGTCTACCATCAGTGACGTCCAAGTTGAAGATAAAAGAAACTATTCAGGTCCCTTCAGGGACTTGGTCTGCGACATGGCTGCGTTAAACTGCTCTTGCAACTGCTTGCTGGATACCGGAATGACTGGAACAGCACATTCCAGCCTTTGCAATTGAGGCGCGTTCCGGTTGTTGTGAAGGACTCGATCTACTTCCTCTTCCAACATCAACAACCAGGCCGGAATATCTAATCCAACGCCGGTGGGTTCTCGCATCATCAAATGTGCTTCTTGCACAAGTAAATCGAACGCGCGACTTTCTTCGTTGTCGCTCGCTCGCAATTGACGCATGGCTGGTCGTATCAGAGCCCGCATACGATCGATAGTCATCGGCTTTACGAATCGTTCGTTCAAACGATCTGCAACCGTTGGCATCTTCATCGCATACTGTTCTTGTAGTTTGGTAAGCTTTTCAAGGTACTGATCCGATTCTTTCGAGACCCGTTCTGACAACGCGCGTCGCCATTGTTGTGCAGACGATTGGCAGCCTGTGTGGACCAGTACTTCATGAGCCCAAAATACGGGCTTCAAGTTCCAGCAAACGCGATCGTAACGAACTCGTAATCTCAAGAAATCGAGCAGCATGTACAGCATCTCACCTCGGTCGGACTGAGTCGTGGTGCTGTTGTAGTCTTTGTATTCCGCAAAGTGATCGATGATGGCTTCGAACACGACCGCGAGCCATCGTTGGGCTTCTTCGATCGAAATCTCGCCGTTCTCAATGGCATCCAAGAGTGGCCGGACCTCTTCGGTGTCCTGGTTCTTCATGGCCTGCTCAAGGTAATTCGGTACCCCTTGATGCAAGATCGCTCGAACATTCGAAAGCTTGAGAAAGCCTTGAGTAAAGATGCCTTTCCCGTACTTCTGAATGAATTGCGATAATTGCTTCCAGGTTCCCGACCCATCAATCGTCTCGAGAATGCTCAAACGAAGCGTTCGCGAATGAGACAACCAGCTGCTAAGCAAGACTTCGGTCAGCTGTTCCAACAGCGGTACCAGTGTCTCGCTTTCTGGTTCCGGCGGATTCAAATCCACCAAGGTGTCCAGTTCTAATAACTTCCATTCCGGCTTGAGTGCGGATTCAGACTTTTTGGCTTTGCGCCGTTCGCTAGGTGGTTTGTCGGCTTGCCATTGGTAGGCGTTTCGGACCAAGCATCGGACCATCGACTTGAAGGCGATTTGAAAGAGATCATCAAACTCCGTTACGGCGCCATGTCCAACAGGATTGTGATGCTCCATGTGGCGTGCGGTATCGACCAGCCGGCACGACTGATAGAAGAAACCTTGCCGGGGCAGCCAAGTTAACAAATGAGTCAATGCCCGACGACGCACGCGAGCGCTCAGAATATCGCGTGGCTGTCCTCCGCGGGCTAATGAAACATAGAGCAGTTTCTGATCGCGAAGGACTGATAAAAAGTCGGTGAACGACTCTTCAACTCGAGAGCGACGCGCTGCCATCAAATCGCCAAACAACTCAACCGTCAACAGCTCATCTTTGGGTAATCCATCCAGCAAGGACTGGCAACTTGAGCGATCTACGGAATGAGCAAGTACCGCTCCGATCAGCATCCGTCCCGCGTCGGCGGTTTCGACTGCGGTTGCCAGAATCCGTTCCATCAAGGACTCTTTGATGACGCGTTGTCGATCGTAGCGAGCCATTGAATCGGTATCGGTGCCCCCTTTGGGAATCTTGTAGGCTTGGATTTGGTCCAGAAGCCCCACCAACGCATTGCGATTCGATAGGCATTGTTCGCTCCAACGCCTCAGCGCTGCGACCACCCGTGCTTTGCGAGCCGCATCGACATCGACCTCTCCAGTGGTTGAGCCTGGTTGATCGTCCAGCGTCCGCGTCGACTGGGCAACCAGCTTCCACATTTGTGCTAAAGCAGCAAGAAAGGTAAGGTGTTCGCTTAGACGCTTCGATTCGGCCGCGATCTCTTCGGCGGTGCCTTCGTCTTGTTCATATACCGGACCGTCCACCCCGTCGTCCGTACTGTCCAAAAAGGTGAAGCCTTCATAAGCCGCACCAAAAAGCGACCCTTCTTCGTCGCTATCGTTACTGTTGCCATCGGCATCATTGGATTCGCCAGCTGCCATGAGGTCTTGCGAGGGGTCGGAACGTTTCTTTCCGGGTTTGCCTTTCGCAAGAGCGAACTCAGGAACCATCCAAAAGCTTTCTCCGTTGGCTTCAAGATAGTCAAAGAATTTTTCGACCATCGACCAGATAAAGTCATTGGGCTTATCGGTGTTCTCGAACAGTTGCTCCAGCCACATTCTGGCAAGATCGGAGTAGGACGTGTTTCCACTTTGCAAGCCAACTCGAGTGCCTTGACTGAGCCAGTGAACCAGCAAGGCCATCCCGCCAACGAAGTCCCGACGGTCAAGCAGTGCTTCAATCACCAGTGCGTAGGCTTTTGGCGAATCAAACATATCCGCGTGCGGGGCCCAAAACTTCAGATCGCCTGCCGCGGCTCCCCCCTGATGCCACAGTCGCAAAGCCCGCGATACCAGCTGCGATGACTCCAATGAATCCTGTGGGTCGGTGGCCGCTACATCGCTGACTTGATGGGCTGCGTACTTCCGCCACCAGTCCGAAATCCATCGAAATCGTTCTTCGGTGCGAGCGCAGAGGGCTTCTTGATTAGTCGCAGCAGCTTCACGCCACAGACGCGACAAAAACCCGAGCGTTTGTTCCATAATTTGGACAAGCTCCGTCACTCGCTCGTCCGTTACGGTTGAATCGGAACCAACAAAACGCGGAAAGTTTCCGGCGAACCCCAGGATGTTCCAGGGGTCCACTAACGCTCCGCACTCGATCCCGCGCTGAATCAAGTCAAAGATTTGCCCGGGAATATCCCCCGCCTTTTCCAGCTCGTTTCGGCGCAACAACTGATTGCCCACGGTTAGCAGACAATCGATCCGACACAAAATGCGCGCCGATGGAACTTGCACGTCATCCGATTCTTCTTTCGCGGCATTGGCGCTTCCCATTCGAGCGAAGATACGAGCCAGTTGAACATGCTCCACTTGCGAGGCGCGAAGTCTCGCTAAATTGGTGTTCAGTTGTTGTCTCGCACCTCCTAAAGGTTGCCTGCGAATGGCCGCTTCCGTTCGAAGCCGGTCTGCGTGAGGACCGTGAATCCCCGACAAAAACTCTTCATAAAACGAGTCTCGGTAGGATGCAATCTGCGACAGCAATTGAACTAAGGTTGTCGTCGACGGAATGGAATTCGCTCGACCTCCTGAAATCCCCGAGGCCATCAACATGGTGCCAGCGAGTACCACGGCAGCTTCCGTTAAGGTCTCTTGTTGCGAAAGCTCTTTTTCTTGTGCGACACGGGCAAGCAATGCGTCGACCGTCACCTGCTGCAGGACGAAGCGCCTGTAGTTGGTGTTGTTGTCCATCAGATTTGGATCCCACTGGCCGAAGTAGTAGTTCGGGCGCTTGTTTACGGGGTGGTCAAAGTCGTAGGCTCGCGGATCCAATGCGAGCTCATCCAAGTTCTTCGGCTCGAATTGTGCGTCTCGCAAAATATGCGGCGACGTCCCGCGCAAAATGTCCAACGTCTTGGTGATCAATTGGAAGTAGGGACCAAAAGCGACACCGACATCTCGAATGTAGAGAGGAATAGGTCGCAACCATTCGTGCGCGTACGGTTCTAATCGGCGTCCTTCGAGAACCGCAACCGGACGAAAGCCAACGTAATCGTTTAACGCGTCGATCGCTTTGGGTACAATTCGATCGATCTCGTTCCAAGGCGGCCCTTGTTGCAATACGCACTCAATCGCTCGTCCCAAAAACAAACCATTGAATAGCCCTTCGGGTTCTTGATGAAACAGAAGATCGCTGTGGTAATCCAAGTAATCGGGAAGCAGATAAAGCCAAACAATCTGGAGCACTTGGTTGGCTTGGTCGCTCTCGCGGAAAATCTCCTTTTCATCACGTAGTTTCCCAAGACGGTCTTGCAACCATTGTTGAATGGTAAGCCAGGGGGGTAAACCTGCATAAGGACTGTACTTTTGCGGTGAACCAGCGACCGCCCAACCGTACAAACGGTTCAAAGCTGCAAGAGAGCGGGGGTCCGACTTACCAGACGAAAAATTAAGATAGCCCAACACATGGACTAAGTCGTCGTCTTTCAGCTCATTTCGATTCTCGTTCGCCACCGGCTACCCCAGGCATTCACTTTTCACCGTTGAGCTCAATCAAGCAAGCTCACTTTATGCAAACGGTAATAGTAAATCGGCATGGCGAAACGCGGAAGTGCCAGAACAACCAACACAGAACGCATATACCGAGATTGTTTCGCGCGTTCGGCAGGATTTTGCCCGGATCCGACCGCCTACCCTGTTTTTGCGACCTAACCTTTCGGGCTGACCTTTCTGGATAGAGTGATAAATAAGCTGGAATTTCGCAATGCTCACAACCCGTCATGCACCGATTTATTCGCCTACGAAAGCACTCCCGCCCGAACGATTCGAAGCGGAGATTTTCGATGCAGAACGGTCGCTGAACAACGCCGAAGGGCTCCTTTCTCAGGCAGAAGCCTCGTTTTCCCAGATCGAGCTTACGGTCGTAATGCCTTGCTTGAACGAAGCAGATACCGTTGCGATTTGTGTTTCGAAAGCCGTTTCAACACTCTCTAGCATGGGAATCCCGTCTGAAGTGATCGTCGCCGATAACGGCAGCACCGATGGATCCCAAGAATTGGCTCGGTCTGCCGGCGCCCGAGTGGTGCAAGTCGCGGAACGTGGTTACGGTGCCGCCTTGATGGGGGGGATTCGCGAAGCACGTGGCAAGTACGTAGTAATGGGGGACGCGGACGACAGCTACGATTTTGCTGCACTACCATTCTTTTATGAAAAGCTCCGCGCCGGAATTGACCTCGTCCAAGGGTGCCGATTGCCGCGTGGGGGCGGAACCGTCTTGCCCGGTGCTATGCCCTTCTTGCATCGGTGGTTTGGAAATCCCGCTTTGTCCAGCCTCGTTCGCCTCATGTTTCAAACCCCCGTGCACGACGTGTATTGCGGCATGCGAGGATTCAGTCGCCAATGGCAAGCCTCTCTGGATCAGCGCTGCACCGGCATGGAATTTGCCACCGAAATGATTATCAAGTCCACTCTGTTTGGTGGTGCGATGGACCAAGTCCCTATCACGCTTCATCCTGACGGACGTGTTAACCAAAGATCGCATCTGCGTACTTTTCGCGATGGATGGCGAACGCTTCGATTCTTTATGCTGCTAAGCCCGCGCTGGACCTTTTTGGTTCCAGGAGCTGCCCTTGCCATGATCGGCTTGGTTCTGTGTGCGTTAGCCATCGCAGGCTTTCAATTCGCCGGGGCCACTCTCGATGTGCATACGCTGCTGATTGGGGTCCTGACGGTTTTGGTTGCATCCCAATTGGTTTGGTGCGCAGTCCTTGCCAAAACCTTTGCGATCACCGAAGGTCTCATGCCCAAGAATGCAAAACTGGAGGCAATCACCAAGAAGTTGACTCTGGAACGCCTTTTGATAGGATCGGGGATCTTGGCCGCTGCCGGTGCAACGATGATTCTGGGGCAATCGATCCAATGGGCTTGGAGCGGATTCGGTTCTCTGGATTACGCCAGCTCCATGCGATGGACGATACCGGCAGTTGGGATGATCGCTCTCGCTGTTCAATGCGCTGCTTCTAGCTTCCTGTTGAGCGTGCTACGTATGGCTCGTCTGTAGGAACTTCAAGATCTTGAAAAGCTCTGCGATCTCGAAGACGTTGATTGCTATAGCGATCCCAACGCTAACCGCGTTCACTGTCGCCATATTGATCAGCTTGACGCGTTGGCCTGTGCCTCAAATGCACGACGACTTCAGTAATCTTCTCGCTGCCGATACGTTGCTTCATGGAAGGCTGGCCAACCCAACGCCACCTGCCTTCGAGTCGATGGAGACGTTTCATGTTGTGATGACCCCCACCTATGCCTCCAAGTTCCCCTTGGGGCCAGCCTTCTTTCTTGCGGTTGGAAAACTGGTAATGGGTGACTACGCATGCGGACTCTGGCTTTGCTGCGCTTTAGCGACAGCATCCATCACTTGGATGCTTCTTGCCTGTTTTCCTGCGCGATGGGCTTCCGGCATGGGGATTTGCGTCGCTATCCACCCTTCGTGGCAAAATGGCTGGGCTCAAGAATTCACTCACGGTTGGCTGCCACTGGCTGGAGTCGCTTTAGTTCTTGGTGGCACTTTGCGACTGCATCGAATTCTCCGTATGACTGCCACCCGTATGGAAACGGCGGATCTCGAAACGACTAACCCCAAGACTTCGAATCTTCAGGCATGTCGGCGATCGCTGCTCCTTATGGCCATCGGATGTAGCCTCGTCTTGTTTTCAAGACCTTTCGACGGCGGCATCGTGTGCCTTATGCTTATCGCTTCATTATTACCTGTCGTTGTGCGATCCTTCCACCATGACACGCACGCTCCATGGAACTCGTTTAGGCTTCTGGTTCCATCGATCGTTCCTGCTTTCGGGATCATCTTGGTCGCGATGGGATTGCAGCTTGCTGCCAACAAACTGGTAACAGGGCAGTGGCACCAATTGCCTTACCAGCTTCATGAAAAACAGTATGGCGTCGCTCCCCTCTTCATTTGGGGAACGCCGAACGAGCCAACGATTGGTCACCGGTTTGAAGAGCTTTCTATCTATCACCAACAATACTCCTTGCAAAGCTGGAGCGATTCACGATCCTTTGCTGGCTACCTCTCGCAGCTTG
>CAITIF010000701.1 GCA_903892365.1 uncultured Pirellula sp.
ATCATCACTCGCGCGTTAGACTTTACCCCATCGGCACCCCGCGCATTGAAGGCACGACTTTCTTACTCCGACCTAAGATCATGCCTTGAGCATTGGCTATGTTCCTGCACAATCAACAACGCAGTTCTTGTACAACCGACATTGCAACTGTTTGATGGCCAAGTTGGATTGCTACGACCTTTTTGTCTCAAATACTGAAGCATCGTCATGTCTATCGTCGTTTTTGAAGACCCTCAGTGTGAATCGCTTGCTCCCATTACTCTCGCTCGTTTAGCCGCAGCCATCACGTGTGGTAGTTTTCGGTTGTGTGATCTTGTTGAGCCAATATGCGATGATGTGTTTGGTATTTCCAGACCCTACCTGCAAACACTTCAGCGGATCGACTTTCCGTCGCTACGGTTGCTGGATGAGATTCCCATGGGGGCACCGCGTCCTGAACGCCCGGTCAAGTTGCTGCTGAATGCAAGAGTTGCTCCCACTAAGAACCATTTTCAGCAGATCCAGAAGCTGTATCGGATGGCGAGTCCATCCTCTTCCGGTGCGCGTCCGATGGTGGTTTGGGATCGCGATTACATCGCAGCGGTCATCAATCCACCTTGGACCGTCGAACAGCTTTTCGATTTTGGATACCTTGGAGTGGAGGAATGGATCGAAAAGTGTCGGAGTTTTGAAGTCCTTGAGTGTGACTTGACCACATTGGCTGTACCGCATGAAGTGATTGCATGCAACATGGCATGCATTCGAGAGAATCTTGAATGGCGGATTGAGATCGGAGAGAACCAATCCGAACCCGTGAGATCAAAACCAATGGTTAGCTCGTTGAAGCAGGTAGGCGACGGGCTGTTTCTGGCAAATGGCGCGACGGTAGGTGAGTATGTTCTCACCGATACCAAAAAAGGGCCTATCATCATTGACGAGGGGGCTCAGATTGGGCCGTACACGCTGCTTCGAGGCCCCATTTACATTGGACGCAATGCGAAGATTTTGGAGCACTCGGCGATTAAAGACGCGGTATCTCTTTCGCACACGACCAAGATCGGCGGGGAAGTCGAAGCGTCGATCGTCGAGCCTTACAGCAACAAGCAGCATCACGGCTTCCTTGGCCACAGTTATCTCGGTAGCTGGATCAATTTAGGGGCCGGGACTTGCAATAGCGACCTGAAAAATACGTACGGAGCGGTCAACATGGAATACAGCTTTGGCAAAGCGTCCACCAACATGCAATTTCTGGGGTGCATCATGGGGGACTATTCGAAAAGCGCGATCAATACGGGCATCTTTACCGGCAAGGTCATCGGCGTGTGCAGCATGATGTACGGGTTCGTGACGAGCAATGTTCCAAGCTTCGTCAATTACGCACGGTTGTTCGGTCAAATTGCGAGTCTGCCACCCGAAGTCATGGTCAGTACGCAACAACGCATGTTCGCTCGGCGCAATGTTCAGCAACGCGGCTGCGATGTCCAGCTGATCTATGACATGCATCGCATGACACAAATGGAACGGGATCGCTTTGGGGACGCATTGACCCTGTAAGCTTTCTAAGTGCCCCTGCAAGCCTGCTATGTGACCTGCAAGCCTGCTATGTGACCTGTAAGCCTGCTCGGAGATTAGCCTGCTGTAAATGTCGACGACATCGGCTTTCTATGGCAGAGGAGCCTGGCGACCTCGCTGCCTAAAAAGGGAGTTCGAACTTTGCCGGCGTCTACATTCGACGCCTTTGGTGACGTCTGGTATACTGGGGGACCGCACATTTTCCTGGTCAAAAAGACCGATTTCGATGGATTCGAAGAACAAAATCCGCCGAAGACGGTCCTTTTGGCACGAGATTTGTGGAAATCCTCAACCAACTACGTTTTGTTATCTCAGGAGAAGATCGAATGGCTTCCGTTTCAAACCGCCCAAAAACCACTGTCATGACTGGCGCCGACATTGTGGTCAAGTCCCTAGTGGATCACGGCGTTGAAGTCATTTTCGCTTATCCTGGCGGGTGCAGCATGCCTATGCACCAAGCCTTGACTCGATATGAATCCAAGCTTCGAACCATTTTACCGCGGCACGAACAGGGGGGCGCTTTTGCGGCTCAAGGTTACGCGCGGTCGACCGGGAAAATTGGTGTGGTCATGGCAACGAGTGGTCCTGGTGCGACCAACTTGGTAACCAGCATCGCCGATGCGAAAATGGACAGTATTCCTTTGCTCGCCATCACAGGCCAAGTACCGACCAAAGTAATCGGAACCGATGCATTCCAAGAAACACCGATGGTCGAGATCTGCCGCGGGATCACCAAGCATCATTACCTAGTAACGGACGTCAAGGACGTGCCGCGAGTCATGAAAGAGGCGTTCCATATCGCAACGACGGGTCGCCCAGGCCCAGTTCTTGTTGACATGCCAAAAGATGTCCAGTTGGCCTCGACCGAGGTGGATTGGGACGTACCCATGAATTTGCCTGGATACAATCCTTCCAAGCACCCCAACGCCAAACCAGAACAAATCCGTCAGATCGCTGCAGCCATCAAGCACAGCAAACGCCCCGTCATCTATTGCGGTGGCGGAGTTGTTAATGGCGAAGCTTCGGCCGAACTACGCATGTTGGCTGAGATGACTGGAATCCCAGTGACGATGACGGTCATGGGCTTGGGATTGTATCCTGCAGACGGCCCATTGTCGCTCGACATGTTGGGGATGCACGGCAGCGCGTATGCGAACTTTGCCGTTCGCGATTGCGATTTGCTGTTGGCCCTCGGAGTTCGCTTTGATGACCGAGTAACAGGCCATTTGGCCTCGTTCGCCAAAAATGCAAAGATTGTTCACGTGGACATCGACGCATCGGAACTCAACAAGAACAAAGTTGCTCACATTTCGGTTCGCAGCGATATCAAGTATGCATTGGCA
>CAITIF010000702.1 GCA_903892365.1 uncultured Pirellula sp.
AGCGATGGAAAATTTCAGATCGAAGCGGACCCCGATCATCGCCGCCTTCTTTTGTGGGCTACTCCCGATGAGGTTACCGAAGTGCGCGAGTTCTTGATTCGACTGGGGGAATCCTTTTCCCAAAGTCTCGCGACTTCGCAAATGCATATCCTGCAACTGAACGGCGGCTCCATCGATGACATCTCGGAACGCATGAAAGCTCTTTGGAACGACATGAGCGATTCGCCACTGATCATCGAAGAGAAGAACCCACAAGAGGACTCGGATTCAAAACCCATTCAAACGACGCAACCAGCCCCACTCGCGCCTGCTGTCGTTCCAGCTGTTTCCATGGCTGCCCCCACAGATGGCACCAAATTGATCTCCAAACTGGAGGTTGCGACGGCGACCAAAAGCATGGCTTCCGCCACTGGTGGAACGCTCTCGGGTTCCGATGAACCCGCCATGCGATCCGGCAAAGCCCCCGTTCGTATCGTTGAGGGGGAAAATGGAGAAGTGATTATTCTTTCTCGCGATCCTGTCGCCGCGGAGTCGGCCAAACGTCTGCTGCAACAATTGACCCCTTCGAGCAACAATCTACGAGTGATCAGTCTCAAGCACGCTCAAGCAATGTCGGTGAAGGTACAACTGGAAGCGATGCTGTTGCATACCATGACGCAATCGACATCAAAGCTGTCAACTTCACTGCCTTTGAAAATTGATGTCGATTCCCGAACCAATCGATTGCTCATTCAGAACGCAAATTCACGTCAGATTGAATTAGTCGAGCAGTTGGTTCCTGTGATCGACCAAACCAACTCGGATAGCGATCGACTTGCCCGAGTTCATCGCGTGTATCGCTTTCAAAACCGACGCGCTAACGACGTCGTCGATGCGGTGAAGGAAGTCTACCGTGACCTGCTCAGTGTGAATGATCGCGTCCTATCGGCTTCAGCAACCGGCCGAAGCAACAGCTACAACGAAAACCTAGCTGCGTCGGCCAACAACCCCGAATATCAAGGGCTGATGGCTTTGGGAGTTGACCGTGAAGCGAACGCGATGATCATCTCGGCCCCCAACTACTTGGTGGATGATGTCATTGCTCTGATGGAATTGATGGATACACCGATCGATTCAGGAGCGATGGCAGTAGTTCCCTTCACGATGAAAGCAACCGACACCAAAACTCAGGAAGCAATTTCTCGATTGCTGTTGCGTCAGAAAAAGTAAAATTGACCAATATGCCAAGGGGGTCTAATGTCCAACACGGCCCAAAAACACAGCCATCACTGTCTTGAAGACCAAGGACACATCGGACCGCACCGAACGCTCGCGCGAGTACTGCAGATCCATACGCATCCAATCTTCAAACGAGATGTCTCGGCTTTTGGAAATTTGCCACACACAGGTAAGTCCAGGCTTCGTGTCCAAGCGGCGTCTTTGCCAAGTCTTACATTGGGCATCTTCGTGACACGGCAATGGACGCGGTCCCACAATCGCCATATTCCCAATCAGAATATTCCACAACTGTGGTAACTCATCGATACCCGTGCTGCGAAGAAACTTCCCAACCAATGTGACTCGTGGATCGTTCTTGATCTTGAATGCGGGGCCATCGCGTTCGTTCAACGCATGCAACTTTGCCTTCAGTTCTTCTGCATCAACCACCATCGTTCGAAGCTTGTACATGACGAACGGATTGCCAAATTGGCCCGTACGCATCTGACGGAAAAAAATGGGCCCCTTGGATGTTGCCTTGATAGCAATCGCCGCAGTCAAAATGACCGGTCCAGCGAAAAGCAGCCCAAAAAGCGAACCAACCACATCCGTGGCACGCTTCCACTTGGGGTACTGCGGACAAAAATGAGTTGTCGAAACCGTGCTATGATGATTCAGCTCCGCTGAGCCAACCGAACGGAGTTGCGAATCACCGTCTGCCCGAATCGCCCTGGCTTGTGGTGTCATGATCACGTGGTTCGCAGCGTGAATACTCGCTTGAGTCCGACATTCTAAACCAAAGTCGGAATCGGAATCATGCAAGTCCCGGTTGTCGTTCTGGACGCCTCGTTCAAATGTCTCACTACTTCCATAGGTGAAGATACTGGCGTCTATTTGGATACCGATCAGCTCGCATGCATCCACAATAGTTTGCTGAACTTTTCTTGCCCCAAAAACATTGGTCATGGGAAGCATTACCCCCAGGCCGCCTTTGAGAAGTAGGCCTTTTTCATCCGTCATGCGCAGCTTATGGTGAAGCGCCTTCGCAACCAGTCGCATCTGCTTCGCCTGACTCATGCCATTTATTGGCAAAAGCTGAATCACAATCAGCGCAAAAAACTGCGAATGCCGATCACAGCGCATTCGCTCCTTCAAGATTACAGTTTCCATATCCCGCGGGGAAAGCAGCAACGGGCTTGGAGACGTATTTCTCTTACCCCTTTTCATTCGCGGGTTAGTGGATTCAGACATAACGATTCTATGGTGCAATTCATGGGTAAATGGGCGCTCCTGAGATTCAAGTCGACTCCACTTTCTAAAAAAGTAGAGCTGCCAGACACTTAATTGCACGGCACTTAGTCACTGAGGCTTGAGATCTATCTTCTCTACCAAATGCAAAAATGCGAGTTTAAGATGCAGAATTTCTTGCAAAATGTGGATACTACGGCCCTACTATTTGCAGCGGAGCAATTTCCTTAACGCCACTTTTTTGTTGGTTTTGAGGTCCAATTGCCCCCAAAATCGCCATAACCGGGGCGGCTCCCCCGCTATCGATCCGCATCCAAAGTCGCTTCGTTCGCAGACCCTGTCATCTCCGTGCTGCCAGCTTTTCGCGACCGCGCCGCTGCCGCAAAACTATCAGGCAATCGCATCACCCAAAGTACAACAATCCAGAGCATTCCGATCACGGCAATCAACGTCAGCAAGGCGATAAACCCAACCCGCATTAGCTTTGCCCCCATGGCTTCCACGGGTAAGGTAATCGAATTGGCTCGTTCCTGAACCAGAACCCAAAGGTTGGTAGATTGCTTTCTTTCAAACGAGTCCGAAACGCGCTTCGAGATATCAATTCGCACCATTGCCGCAATCCATTCGCCCGAATAGGCTGCACCGCGGGGGTCCTTGGACACGGGGTCTACATAGCGAAAGGTTCCTTCATCCTTCAGCTTTTTGAGCATGTTTTCATCAATTTGGTAACGGAATCCAGATTCATTGGATGCCGTCTCCAGGGTAACGTTACTAAAGGCAGGATGCTGAAGGATGGTCCCTTCGCGAACCCCTGTCCCTTTCGAGGTTCCCTCGTGCCCATCGACCAAAATCGCAAACCGGTCCTCGCGAAGCTCCTGCCCTTCATCTTGAGCTTCTTCCTCGTCAAACGTCTCCTTGGCTGTGTCTTTTGCTAATAATTCAAAGTCACCCAAGTTAATGGTCAAAACCATTAAGCCCTCGACTTGACTCGAGTCCTTTTCGACGGGCGCGTCAGTAAAGTCTTCGCGGTCAATCAAGATAGGGGTGGATATTGCTATTTTCCATTTGTTGGTCGTTGTGGATCGGAAAGGAACGCTAACATGGGAAAAGGTGGTTCGAGAAATACTGCGCCGTCGGGTGCTCTCTTCTAAATCTTGAGACTGACCTGAATAGTAACTTCGATAGGCAAAGTTCACTCCAATTTGCTTTTGCGTTTGCTCTTTGGATAACGCAGTGGCCAGCATGGTCCCAAACTGATCCGTCACAAACATGGAATCGAACTGAGCTGGTTTTCTTGTGCCGCTCGATTGCGATCGGATCTCGGCCAATCGTTCCATGAGATACTTCTCTAGGCTCAATCGGGTGGGTAAAGAGATCAAAGCTTCTTGGCTGGCAGGAGGAGTGCGTTCCGAGGCCAGCTTCCGCAACAATTCGTCTCCAGCCTCATCGACGCACTCGATGAAGGCTTTGCCAAATGCGTCCCGTTTTGTCTCTTCTTCCAACAGTCGAAAGAGCGTAGCGATCTCGGACTCCAGAGTCCCCGCAGCAAGCTTGGCCGCGAACAAATTGCTCTTCAATACTTTCTCTCTCAGCTGAGCGGACAATTCTTGCTCGGCCAAGGAGATACCGCGTTCACCGAACAGGCCCATCACCGTCATCAGAAGAATTGGCCCTACGATCCCCAGCAACATCAAGGGCCTGCGCACGCGCGCCATGTTACGTCGTTCGATCGCAGCCAAAACTTGCTGCACGTTAGCAAAACGATCTTCAGGCTTTTTCGCAAGGCACCTGTCGATGATTCCAATCAACCACCGGTCCATCCCTCGAACACGATGATGAGCACGTGGAAAGTGAGTCTTGTAGATCGTGTCTCGATAGCGTTTCAATCGCTCTGGCAAACTTGCTGCTGTGTCTAACGTGGTGACCGTATCTGGAGTCTTGTACGGTGGATTCCCAACGATCATGCAATACATGATCGCTCCCAATGCATATACATCCCAACGCGCATCGGGGATAGCATTCAGATCAGCCTGCTCTGGAGCCATGTAAAACAGAGTTCCCAGCGAAGGCGTTTGCTCCGTGGATAGCCGGCTTTGCCCGAAGTCTGCAAGCCTGGGCAACAAATCTTGATCCAGCAAAACATTAGCGGGCTTGAGATCGCAATGCAGTACCCCTTTTCCATGGGAATGATTAAGCCCTGATGCAATATCCGAAAACACTTCGACCGCCTTCGAGAGCGGCAAGGTACCTCGATTCCGAATCAAATCGTCCAGTGATCCATTCTCTAGGTATTCCATCACGTAATAGGGTGGTTCTGCATCCCAGCCCACTTCAAGGACCTGAACAATGAATCGATTACCAGCCATGCTGACTAAGTTCTTGACCTCGCGTGTCAGCAAGGACCAATTGACACCTGATCGATGCAAATAAAACTTGATAGCTACCGTTCGCCCCGTGTTCAGGTTGTTGCCAACCCACACTTGACCAAACGCTCCCTGGCCAAGCAGTCGATCCAATCGATATCCAGGTACCTGCGCAGGAGGAACGGTAGCCCGTAGGCTCAGTTCTTCGGCACGCATTTGCTCCCCAACAGTCTGGTTGAGCGTGTTGTCGAGCGGATCTGGATCAGAAACTAAGGTCAAGGAAACCTGCGGTTATTTTTGAGTATGAAACTTCCAAACGGGCAACTGCTCGGTGGACAGTGGATTCGCGAGCATCTTCAACCTGAGCAATTCGAATGGAATATAGTTTTCTTTCAAGATGGCATCATGAAAGTCGCGATTATTCATTTTTCCCGCCTGCACTACTTCAGCGTGAAGTGCTCGTAATTGCAAACCTCCTAGCATGTAACCCGCTTGGTACAACGGCCCATATCCGCCCATAATGGAACGACGGACTTCGGCGGCTGCGGCACTTGGCTCATGCCCGACTCGGTCGATGAGGTACTGGACACATTCCTCAGCACTCCATTTCCCCAGCTGATAGTTGAGTGAGAAAATAATACGAGCGGCTCGATGGCGTCGCCAGAAAAGCATCCCAACTCGATCTTCGGGCGAGCCCGCGAAACCCATATCCCACAGTTGCATCTCCCAATAGAGAGCCCAACCCTCCATCCAAAAGGGAGAACTGAATAGTTGCCGGTAGGGGCGATACCGCTCCAAGACGTAGTACTGAAGATGGTGCCCAGGGACCAATTCATGATGAACGGTGGCTCGGGAAAAGTGAATATTGTTACTCTTCAGGCTCATCAATTTTTCAGCATGCGTCATCGTGTTGGTAGGAAAGGAAACGATGATATTGTCTCCTCCTAAGAAGTAGGGATTCACCCGCTGAGCCTCCGGGCTCATCATTTCGACACGCCAGCCTTGTTTAGCCATCTCAGGGATCGAAATCAAATCATTCCCCTCAAGAAAACGAATGGCTTCCCAAGCCAATTCGCGAATCAACTTGGGCTGATCGCCGGGCTCCACATGCAAAGCCTTCACATGCTCCAATGCCTTTCGCCAATCGCCGTCCAGATTGAGCTCGTTCGCTGCTTCCTTAAACCGTTCATCGCACCAAGCCAATTCATATTCACCTATAGCAACTAGCTCCGCAGCCGAATAGGTAATCCACGCGTGCCGAAGCTCTTTTTCTAAGGCGTCTGCTCCAATAGGCACCCCCACGATCTTGTCTTTATCATTCTCGTCCAATCCCGCTAAAATTTCGCGCACTGCCTTGCGATGGGCGGACATGGCTGTCTTGGCGGCTTCAAAAGGCTTCCCTGCCCACCAAGTGTATTCAGGATCGTAGCTGTCTTGATAACGATGAGTGTCTTGAACCTGCCGAGACAATTGATCCAACAAAGAAACAGCGTGAACAGCATCGGTGGCCGCCACTGAATCTTCGCTCTTAGGAGTTTTCGCTAGTGCTTGCGCTGAAGCATTGGCCTGAGTAGCTATTTCGTCTAACAGCGACGCAGAATCTTCGGCATCGAGAACACTACCATATTCCTTGGTTGCGCAATAACGAAGTAATAAATCCGAATACGAGATCAATTTCTTCGCGTTATCATCGCGAACAACTTGATTTGCGTGGAGCTCCGAATCATGCCGCACTTCTGAACGCAACATCAACCAATCGATTTGATCGTCATACAGAAGTTTCGCAAAATCGATCTTGTCCAGTTTTTGCCCCCAAGCCTCTAACATTTTGGACTTGTATTCCAACCCAATAGGATCGATCGACAAGCGAAAACGATGCCCTAAAGTCTTTTGGTCGGCTTGGTATTGCAACACGAGAGACGAAATTGCAACATCTTTATCGGATCCAGACCAAGTCGCTAACGAGGCATCAGCTTTCCTTACCGTTGGTTTGAAATCCTGAGCCTTAGCTTCAGATGGTACGCTCATTGCGTAAAGTAGTACCACGACTTGCAAAGCCTTAAACCAGTATGTAGCGAAAATGGAATGTGGATATGTTGGAATCATATCTTCATGCAACCCGTCTAGCGTGAAAACCTCTTGCTCGAATCCTGTAGTCCAGTATACCAAGACGCCGTTTTGAGTGGCGGTGAACACCATCTTTCCAAACACCACACTCTGTCTCGCCAGCGTTTATCATGTACTAACCAGCTAGATTTCGAAATGGGAATCCTTACGAGACCCGTGATCCAACATTGACTCTCGCCACCACTAAATTTTCGAAATTGACGTCTATGCCCTCGGTTTTGCTGGCGTTTTTGTCAACCTTGGCAAGAAGCTTGTTTACAATAGTGATCCGCCACCATGATTGACTTCGGAAACTTCCGAACTTCCAGGCTCAACGAACTCACTTTCAACTCTTCCCCAATACAACAAACCATGCCTTTCCGTTTTGCAATCTTGGTGTTGGCAATTGCGAGTAACTTTTTTGCTGGTGCGTCGAATCTTCTTCATGCCCAAGAAAAATCATCGTCGGATCCATTGAAAACGACTGGAACTCTACGGCGAGAATCGCCACCATTTCGCGGGTTAGATGGGACTCTGTTCATGCAGCAGTCCGCCGAATATCGAGCGTGTTGCATTCAGGCCTTTCGCTTAGCGGCCAATCTTGCCGTAGCCAAAAATCCGGAACGAAAAAAACCTTCGCTTCCAGCCGCTGTCGTACTCGATCTCGATGAAACGGTTTTGGACAATGGTTGGTTCCAGTCGCAACAAATTCGGGAGCAACTGGCGTTCGATGCTAACCGCTGGTCTCAATGGGAGCAGGAAGGAGCCGATCAAGTGCGTCTGGTCCCTGGGGCGAAAAAATTTATCGAAACTCTTCGGGCTGCGAATATCCAACCGGTCTATATCACCAATCGGAACAACGATGCAAGGCAGCAAACACTGAAGGCCTTAGACAGACTAGGAGTCGCCGTACCTACCGAACAACTACTGTGCGCCGATTCGTCAACAGGCTCCAACAAAACCAGCCGCCGCGATTCGATTGAAGCCAAGTTCGATGTCTTGCTCTACGTAGGAGACAATCTTCGCGATTTTGACGAACGCTTCCGTTTTGGCGAATCAGGTACCCTAGGAAGATTCAACACACTAGACGAGCTCGAGGACAAATTTGGGGTGGAATGGGTTATACTTCCTAACCCTGCCTATGGCGAATGGACCAAAGCATTCAGTAATTCGCCCGCCGATGCAGACTTGTTATACAAGTGACCCATCGACCAAGACCATCCTTAGCCCGCCACAACAAAACACTTTCTTTATTACTTTTTACCGATCGAGCGAAGTTGCAATTTTATGACTCAACGAACCCGTACCAATCGACGTGATTTTCTAAAGCAATCTGCTCTTGTTGGTTGCGTGGCCCCTTTGGTCGCACCTTTCGCCCACGTGCAAGCGTGTAGCTTTCGAGCCAACGACAAACTGCGACTAGCCAGTATCGGTGTTGGAGGTATGGGTGCGTCTGACTTGGCTTCGTTGAGCTCCCATGCCAAGGTCGAAGTGGTCGCACTTTGTGACGTAGACAGCAATAACTTAGCAGCAGCCGCAGAAAGGCATCCCAATGCTAGGCTTTTTGCTGACTTTCGAAAAATGTTCGATGCGATGTCCAACCAAATCGACGCAGTCAATGTTGCAACACCCGATCATACACATGCTGCTGCAGCCATGGCGGCCATGAATGAGAACAAACCAGTCTATTGCCAAAAGCCCTTAACGCATGATGTTTTTGAATCCCGCATGCTGAGCCTCAAGGCACAGAAGACCAAACTGGTGACTCAGATGGGAACACAGATCCATTCCGCAAGTCCCTACCGAACTGCCGTCAAGCTAATCCAAAGTGGCAAGATCGGTAAAGTCAAGGAAGTGCATTCCTGGAGCAATAAAACATGGGGCTACGAAGGGCCCGCCCCCGTCGAAGCTCCTGTTCCATCGCACGTGGACTGGGATCTATGGCTTGGTACGGCAGCGTTTCGACCGTACGCCGAAGGTCAGTATCATCCAGGAAACTGGCGACGCTGGTACGATTTTGGATGTGGCACCATGGGAGATATGGCTATCCACATCCTAGACCCTGTGTTCACCGCTTTGAAACTAGGAAATCCACGACGGGTCGTTTCGTCCAGCGATACGCCACCTTCTCAATCGTATGGACTCAAAAATCAAACGAGATTCGCTTTCGATGCGTCCCCCTTCACCACGCCGAACTTTCTTTTGACTTGGAATGATGGAGGTTCGATGCCTGACACAAGCTCCTGGCCAACCCGGATGCGCGATGGCAAGCCTGAACCACTCCCTGACCAAGGCTCTATGTTCGTGGGTGACAAAGGGTATGTCTTGCTACCTCACATCGCGATGCCAATCTTGCTTCCTGAAGGAGATTTTTCTGAGACCAAGGTGGAAGCAGCTCCCGACGGGAATCATTACCATTTGTGGGTCGATGCTTGCCTTGGAGGTGCCCCAACCACGGCACACTTTGGTTACGCTGGCCCGTTAACGGAAGCAGTTCTTCTTGGGGTTCTTGCCAATCGGTTCCCCAAACAAGAACTCGTTTGGAACTCAGCCGGAATGACGATTGAAAATCATCCAGCAGCCCAAGCATTGATTCGGCGCACCTACCGATCCGGTTTTGAAGTCGACGGCCTAAGTAGCTAATCGAATTGAAAGGTTGGTTGGGCCGAAAGGGCCATTTCATACAATCGCATGACTCGTTCTCGAACCACGACAGGGGAACACATGGCGTTCACTCGGTCATGTGCGGACTTGCCGTAAGTGGCTACGAGATCAGGCGATTGCTGCAAATCTTGAATTACCGAGGCTAACACGTGATGATCCTCGGAAGGGAAGACGACCCCATCTATTCTGTCACGGACAATTTCTTTCATCCCACCGGCATCGCTT
The DNA here is from genome assembly GCA_903892365.1 of uncultured Pirellula sp. Classification (GTDB taxonomy): domain Bacteria; phylum Planctomycetota; class Planctomycetia; order Pirellulales; family Pirellulaceae; genus JBKCUI01. The sequence continues at coordinate 9,804 of CAITIF010000702.1, forward strand.
ACAACCGGACAAACGCCTTGCCACATAGCCTCCAGCAAAGCCCGGCATAGGCCTTCCTTCCGAGATGGCATCACAAACAAATCCATCGCCGACATAAATGAAGAACCGTTTTCCACATAACCCAACCAGCGGACACGTTCTCGAATTCTTTCGTCTTTGCGAAGCCTTTCCACTTCAGGATCCTCGAGATTACCAACCATAACGGCATACACATTGGGGATTCCGTAACATTCCATTATGGCTCGAAGCAAAATATCGATCCCCTTCACGGGACGGATGGTAGCTACAGTCCCAACCACAAATGCATCCAATGGGACATTCAGTTTTCGACGAATTTCTTCTCGCGATAAAGTCCGATCGGGAACGGACACGCAATTGTAAATGACTTGGCAAAGATTTTCTCGAATCCCCGCTTCTTGCAACGCAGCCTTCACCGCATTCGATTCACATGCATGCAGAGCGACATTACGCGAAAGGTAAGTAAACCAGTTCGATGGATCTCGCCACGAAGGAGGCCTGGTGATTCCGTAGAAGGACACGATTTTCGGCTTCCGACGCATCCCCATGGTGGCTAATACCGTTTGAGCTAGCGACCTTGGCTCGAAAGCGTGCACGACATCTGGGGAAAATCGAAGAATGGTGCTGCGCAAATGCCGAATGGTTGGCAGGTCGAATTTGCATCGACACGGAAGAAACTGAAAAATCGCATCGCCAACGTTGTCGCGCAGCGGATTGATTCTACCAGCAACCAGGAGCTTGAAATTAGAAGTCAATTCCGCTGTGCGTTGAAGCTCCCGAGCAAGCTCGTCTGGACCATGAATGATCAGCAGTCGCATCGAGTTCTATCGGCTTTCCATTCAATTGGACCCGAATTCGATACTTTCACAATCCGCAGACACCTCGGGCTGTAATTCGATACTCGTTCCGGTCACGATTCCCATCATAAAGCGATTCGCAACAGCGAGCATACTTTCATGAAGCTCGTCCGCTTGGCTCAAGCCGTAGCAACTAGCGCTTGCCGAGTTTCCACAGTCGCTCTGACATTGATTTTGGACGAAGCGAAAGTTGAGTCCGGCTTGAAAAGCAATTTTGACGGCTCGGGCCATTTCGTCATGCGAACAAACAGTTGAGCCTTCGCATTGAGAGAACAACACCTCTAGATTCCGAGCTTTCTTCCAATTCGAAAGAGCCCGTGCAGTACGTGGAAATGCTCCTGAAAAAGACACGACTCCCGCTACTTGTTCTGGATACTTCAGCCCGATCCACTGAGCCATCGTCGCGCCACCACCAAAACCAGCCAAAAAGATACGGTCAGGATGTATCGAAAGCGAACTCATCGCGGCTTGGACACTTTCCCAGACTAAATCTTCAGCCGCCGCACAATCTGTCAGGGTTTTGCCCCATTGAAATCGGCGTTCAGCTCCTCGAGCCTTCACGTTCCCTCTGGGTGCGATCGCGACATAATTCTGAGTACTAAGCGATTCCATCACACCATCCAACTCCAATTCTGAGCTGGAATCACTGTGAAGCCAAACGACTAACGGATAAGCATATCCCGGTTCGTAAGATCGTGGAACAAACAGTCGGTGAGGGAAATTGAGTTGAGTATTGGGTGATTCAGAAAGAATCCGGTCTCGAGAGATCTGCGAAGCTTCGTGGCGTTGTTGAAGCGATTCTTGGAGCAGCGAAAGGCGACTCATGCAATAGTTCCTAGTTTCCAAGCGACTGTACGGATGAGATGATTTTGCCAGGAGCAACGCGAAGAAAACACGTTGTATTAGGCAGGTCCATAGGGCGTCAATGGCGCAAATAATAATAATTTGACAATGCAAATTGCTAGCGTTTCGCAGACCGCCAGTCGGCACTGTGGGTGGTCGTGAGAAGTCACAACCACCCCTCGAACGTAAGCAGGGTTATGCAGAGAGCAATTGCCCCATCGTTGCCACCAGCGACTTCACAGCGTCCACACTCTTTTGGAATGCTGCCTTCTCACCATCCGTCAACGACAACTGAATGATCTTTTCGATTCCGTTGCTACCAAGAATAACCGGCACACCAACGTAATATCCACCGACACCGTACTCTTGATCGCAATAGGCTGCGCAAGGAATCAAACGCTTCTTGTCGCGCACGACAGCCTCGACCATTTGTGCAGTCGCCGCAGCAGGTGCATAGTACGCGGACCCGGTCTTCAGAAGCGAAACAATCTCAGCACCACCATCGCGAGTGCGTTGCACGATCTCTGCAAGTCGTTCCGGCTTGATCAACTGAGTCACAGGTATTCCACCAACACTGGTGCAGCTTGAAATGGGAACCATGGTATCGCCATGCCCACCCATAAGCATTGCAGAAATATCCTCAACACTGACTCCCAATTCCATCGCTAAGAAAGCTCGGAAACGAGCCGTGTCCAAGACGCCAGCTTGTCCGATGACTCGGTGCGATGGAAAACCTAAAACCTGAAAAGCACGTTGAACCATGGCATCCAGCGGATTGCTAACCACAATGACAACAGCGTTCGGGCTAGTTGCTTTCACGTTCTCTGCCACATTGGTCACGATCTTGGCATTGGTGCTGAGCAAGTCATCGCGGCTCATTCCAGGCTTACGAGCGATCCCAGCGGTAATAACAACGACATCGCTGTTTGCGGAATCCGCGTAATCGGTGGTCCCTGTAAGACGACTGTCAAATCCCATGATTGGCGAGGCTTGCATCAAGTCCAAGGCTTTCCCCTTGGGCATATTCTCCGTCATAGGAATATCCAGCAACACCACATCACCCAACTCCCCAGCAGCGCACCAATGAGCGCAAGTGGCTCCGACATTTCCTGCTCCAATGATGGTGATTTTTGCTCGACGCATAAGATATTGCCCTGAGGTTATAGGTGATGACAATGAAGGTTGTTTGGGTATGAGGAAGTATGGGAACATTGTCGTCACCGTCAAGTGACCCTCCCGCACACTTGAAGCCAGCCACCTTCACCTGCGAAGTCTCCTTATCGGCTCCCACGGGACAGCTCAAATGCGCACCTAGGAGATGAATCCAACCTTTCAGATTATTCGAATGTGCACAAATCGGAACTGAGCTGGCGGAAGCAGCCCGCCTGGATAGCCCTGTGAGGATAGCCCTGTGAGGAAAACCCTGCGAGGAAAAACCTGTAAGGAAAACACTGTAAGGAAAACCACCAAAGCGCTCTGGATTAGAACGAATTTCTCGCCCAGGGACGGCTTTCACTGCCACCGTCCCATGAGGCAACACCAACCGCTTTTGACGCCGCATAAAACGCCATTAAAAACCCTGGACACGCATACCAAGCACCCCCTGTAAAGGGGAGTTAAAATTGTTTCGTGAAATTAAGAAGGAAATCGTGTTAATTTACGTTGAACAAATCTTAATGATAGCTACCCTGATGAAGTTTTGGCGCGTGTTGCAACACGCGTTTTGCGGAATCGATTGTTCGTCATTTTTTGTGGGGAATTAACAGGATGTCACGTTTGCAAAGCACTCGGTCGGCGTTTACGCTTGTTGAGCTTTTGGTAGTCATCGCCATCATTGGGATTTTGGTTGGTCTTTTGTTGCCAGCGGTTCAAGCGGCTCGCGAAGCAGCTCGAAGAATGCAATGCGGAAATAATGTTCGCCAAATCGGCTTGGCGCTCTACAACTTCGAATCCGCTCGAAGAAAGTTGCCCCCTTCGAGCATTCAGTTTTTTGGGTCCGGGGCCGCACCCGCCAACGCTGCGACCGAGCTCTCAGAATTTATTAAGATCGGAACAACCGGTGCCCTTGCTTCGGATTATGCCCAGCAATGCTTTTTGACAACCGTTCTAGCCCAGCTTGAGCAGACGAATGTGCTGCAGGCAGGGACTGGCTACGACATCCGTCGCGATTGGCATGACCCACTGAACCGGCCCGCTGCTTCTTCGCGAATCCCAACTTACCTTTGCCCATCCAGCCCCGCATCGGAACGATTCTTCGATACAACCAGGCTTCCATCGGGACACATTGCCCGCGTAGGTGGGGATTGGCGACCTGGTCTATCGGATTACATGGCAGTAAACCGCGCCAACAACCGCACCGTGGCTTGGAATAACATCACCAATTCCAACCCACCCTTTCCTGGTGCCGATTCTATCCGGGCAGTACTTTCTTCCAATGCGTACACCAGACTGGCAGCAATTACGGATGGCCTTAGCAACACCATCATGATCGCAGAAGCTGCAGGACGCCCAAGCCGATACGTTCAAAGCCGAATGATCACCGATTACGCTATCTTCGGAAGCGGCGTAGATATTAACGGCGTTTGGGCTCACTCCGGAAATGACATCGCAGTCGATGGTTCGAATATGACAGTCGTAGGGGGCATTCCTACCGCCAGCAATATCTCGACCACACTTGGACAAACCTGTGCAATCAATTGCACCAACCAAGGGGAGATTTATGCATTCCACACCGGCGGTGCTCAAGTGGTGCTAGGTGATTCGTCTACCCAGTTTTTGTCTGCCACGATCGACCTCCGTGTTCTTCAACTATTGTGCTCACGGGCAGACGGAACTCCTGTCAGTTTTGAATAAACATTTTGTACTTTCGTTTTCAAAAACGTCTGCAATAGCCTGTGCATCCAGCCTGCGATTCACAGGCTATTTCCTTAAAAAACCCTGGAATACTCCACCCATCTATGGAACGGAAAGCACGGGCAACATTGGTTGAATCAGATGTTTTGCCAACCGCTCCATCCCAATTCCGTCTTCATCGAAATGGTTCACGGTCGACAGGTTTTCCACCGATCCGCCACCGTTGCAATTGGGACGGTAAGTATTTTTTACACGACGGTTTCACACGGTCTTTACCGCATCTTCATCATTCGAAAAGTTTTTCTGAAGTCCCAAAACCATTTTGTAGTTTGACGCGAGAGCTAGCATTCCTAGAATCCACTTCCGTCGAACGCAATTTGGCGTTGCATGAAATGGTCGTTGGATTGGGCATTAGGCCATCAATCAGACGAAACGAATGCAACCGATTCAGCCGTTACGATCGACGTCAGGCAGGATGGTTCCTGTTTGAAAAGGAAACCGAAGCAAAGCCTCTGTTTTGCTTCGGACTCGCATGGTTCAGGAGTTTGCGATGAAAATAGCGCACGACGTTGCTATGATCGAAAGTTCGATTGCCGACTTGGCAAAAAGCAGGCTCAGGCAGCGAATTGGCAAAGATCGTATGGATCTTTGGTTCGGAGGTGATGCCAAATGGACCGCGATAGATCATAATCTAATCGGAATTGAAGTCGCTAGTTCTTTCGTAGCGGACTGCGTGTCCAAAATGTTCCGGGACGATTTGCAAGCTGTGATTCTTGAAACAGCAGGCCCAGACTTCGGATTCCAAATTACGGTTGCATCGGACCATCCAGAGATCGTGGCAAACGATCCCACCAAGGCGGATGCCCCAATGTTGCAAGCATCAGCAGACGTGACTCACCAGTCGAATGTGAAATCAAACGTGTTAGCAGCCCATTCCTCATCGAAACCGGAAGCCATGAAGACGGATGCAACGCGTTCGTCTGTAGCTGGCCGAAGCTCACATGAGTCGGACACAGCTGGCCCGTTTCGCGTCGTTCGTCCTGGAGGTCCCTTCAGCCCAACCGAGGACGACTCAACGACCTCCTTGGATTCGTCGTCGCAGCATTCAGAACTCGATAACGCATCAACAGACGTCCATGTAGATCGATTGGTAGAAATTCGACGCGAAAATGAACGGCGTTGGGACGAGTTCATTCCTGGCGACCATAACAAGCTTGCCTACACCGCAGCTCAAATGGTCATCGAGCGTCCTGGTCAGATCAGCCCGTTGCTCATTCACGGACCAAGCGGAACAGGTAAGTCGCACCTCGCTCTCGCACTCGCTCACAAGTTGCGTATGACTCACCGAATGAGACGTGTGCTAGTCTTAACGGCCGAGCAGTTCACCATTGAGTACACCGAGAGCGCTCGCGGCGGTGGCTTAGCCAACTTTCGTCGCAAGTACCGCGATGTGGAAGCCATTGTGATTGATGACATCCAGTTCTGTTTAGGGAAGCTCGGTACCTTGGTCGAACTGCGCAACACCATCGATATGTTGCTACGAGAGAAACGGCAGATCGTTTTAGTCGCAGACCGCGGCCTCAACGAACTCTCGGGACTCGGCGCCGATCTATACGCTCGCTTGTCTGGCGGGATGGCCTGTAGCATCGACCCCTTGGACACCACCACTCGCGGAAACGTGCTTCGCCGTATGAGCTCCAAGCTTGGGCTATCCCTTGCCGAATCGACAATCCGCTCACTTGCCCTCCAGTGCAGCGGGGACGCACGTGTCCTTCAAGGTATTTCGCATCGGCTAGCAGCCCAACACCGTATTCTCGGTCGCGAACTATCGGAAGAAGAAGCAGTTCGATGCTGCTTGGATTTGATCCGAGCCAGTCAGCCCGTCGTGAGACTCACCGATATCGAGAAAGTAGTCTGCGAAGCCTTTGGGCTCGAAGAGAAAATGCTTCGCGAGAAGAGTAAGTGCCAAAGCATCAGTCAGCCAAGAATGTTGGCCATGTTTCTAGCAAGAAAATACACGCGGACCGCACTCTCCGAGATCGGGGAATACTTCGGCAATCGTCAGCATTCCACCGTTATCTCCGCTCAGAAAAAAGTCGAGCAATGGCTGGAAACCGACGGCCTAATTGGATGCGGTCGCGGGCAAATCGGCGTTCGAGATATCCTCAAAAACCTCGAAGCCACTCTTCAAGTTGGTTAAGTCGGAATTGCGCTCGCTTAAAACAAGCGATTGTAGCCGTTCAAGGCAGCGACCCGATAAGCTTCCGCCATCGTTGGGTAGTTGAATGTCGTATTGATGAAATACTCCAACGAGTTCAACGGCGGTGGCTGTTTCATGACCGCCTGCCCAATGTGAATGATTTCCGATGCGTTAGGACCAAAGCAGTGGACCCCCAGGATCTCAAGCGTCTCACGGTGGAACAATAACTTGAGCATGCCGATGGCCCTCCCTGTGATCTGGGCGCGGGCTAAACTCTTGAACTGAGACTGCCCCACTTCGTACGGAATTTTTGCTTCCGTCAACTCACGCTCGGATTTGCCAATCGAACTGATTTCAGGACTCGTGTAAATTCCATTCGGAATATCCGTCAGCTTCATGATCCCGTCGGTTGCGCCGCCGATATGCTGGGCAGCAGCACGCCCTTGCATATAAGCTGCACTCGCCAATGAAGGGAACCCAATCACATCCCCAACCGCATAGACGTTTGGACAGGATGTTTGGAATCGATCATTGACCTGCAACGCTCCTCGGCTGTTCACTTCAAGTCCAATCGCTCCAAGATTGAGATTCTCCGTGTTCCCCGATCGACCGTTCGCCCAAAGCAAGATGTCTGTTTTGACTTGCTTGCCGCTCTCCAGATACAACACGACTCCATCGTCGTGCGGAACAATCTTCTCAAACGTTTCGTTATGCCGGAGTACCACTCCCGAATCTCGCATCTGGTAACTCAACGCATCAATAATTTCATCATCCAGAAACTCTAGCAGCTTCGCTCGAGTGTTGACGAGATTCACTTTAATGCCAAGATTTCGAAACATGGACGCATACTCGCACCCAATAACACCTGCTCCGTAAATGGCTATCGATTGAGGCTTCGACGACAAATCGAGGATCGTATCGCTATCGAAAATTCTTGGGTGTTTGAAATCAACCCCTTCCGGACGAAAGGGACGAGATCCGGTAGCGATCACGATATTGTCGCCACGAATCGTCGTCTCGGAATTGATTTGGATCGTGTTCTTATCGACAAACGATGCTTTGCCATGAATGACAGGGACATTGTTGCGTTCATAGAACGTCTGTCTCATGGAAACTTGTTTTGCAATGATCGATTTGCTGCTGGCACGCAACTGAGCAAAGGTTGGATTAAGATGCACACCCAGTTCCCGCAGGATGGGGTTGTTCATGGCTTCCATCACACTGTAAATCGAAAAGCGAAGAGCTTTGCTTGGAATGGTTCCCCAATGCGTGCAC
>CAITIF010000703.1 GCA_903892365.1 uncultured Pirellula sp.
CAGTGGTGGAATGCCGGTGCGCATGACTTAGGATGGATCGTCGTTGCAAGGTGCATGACGAACTGTTGACTACCACAGAACACACAGAACACACGGAAAAGGAGCCTGACTTTTTGATGTCTTCATTCCGTGTGTTCCGTGTATTCCGTGGTTCCCTAATCGGATCTGGAACCCACCGAGAGACAGTGGTGGAATGCCGGTATGCATGACTTAAGATGAAACGTCGTTGGAAGCTTCATGACGAACTGTTGACTACCACAGAACACACAGAACACACGGAAAAGGAGCCTGACTTTTTGATGTCTTCATTCCGTGTGTTTCGTGTATTCCGTGGTTCCATAATCGGATCTGGAACCCACCGAGAGACAGTGGTGGGGTGCCGGTGTGCATGACTTAAGATGAAACGTCATTGCAAGCTTCATGAACAGGCGAGGGCAGCTGTTCTATATGGGTTCACCGTGTGTTGGCGATGGTTAACGTGGAACCATGGCCGTGCCGGAGATCAAGTCCAACGGTGTGCGACGGGACAAGATCAATGTCGCTCCTAAGTACGCAATCGGCACGATGACAACGGCCCTTTTGAATTGCGTCCCTAACCAAAGGTACTCAAAGCCCAAATAATTGCAGTAAGCGATCGTTGAAGCCAGCAAGGCCAGCGGCAGATACAGCACGATCGCTCGCCAAAAGCTACGAACGAATCCCAGTCGACGCCCGTCGCGACTCATGATGCAAGTGCTCGTAAAGTATTGGACAATCCCGCCGAATGTAATCGTTGTCCAACCGACACAGCAAAGAATTCCGAGCAACACGATCAATCCGTCTGGAAAATTGTTCTCGGGCGTTGGTAATGCTTTACTCCGTTCCACACTTGTTAATATCTTCGATTGCAATTTTTGATCCACGACTTCATTTCCAAAATTGACTTCACCGATCGGCCTATTTCCAAAATTGATCTTCACCTGAGTGGTTTCGTCACTATCCAGCTTATCCACTTCGGATGTTTGCTTCTTCGGAGCCGGACCGTGAATAGGCGGATTGGAAAGCGAATCTCCAACCGTTGGGATCGACTTGGTAATGAAACGCTCAAGCATGCCAAGGTTCTGTGTTGCCGTTTCAAGACGCGAGGACTGCAAAACGAGCGCCTCGTGAATGGCCTTCTGATTCGATTCAGTTGTCCATGTTTCGCGAGATCCTTCTGGCGTCTCCTTCCATATGTCTTCGTAAACTTTCGGCTCGCTCGACCAAGCCGAAAGCGTCTTGAGGCACCGTACCTCTCGATAAAGTTCAATAACAAGAATGATCGATGGCATCAGCAAGACGATCATTCCGAGCAAAATCAAAGGGGACATCAGTCCCAGCGATACTGCGGACGCGAAAAAGCGAATACTGCTCGTGACGGCATGCGAGTTTTTATCAATAGCAGCAAGATCTTTCGTCAATACGGCATCCGAGACTTGTTGCTTAGGCGTTGCGATTGCTTCCAACAATCGCAACGCACGCAACGGTGGTAGCTCTTGGATCGCGGGGATCGAATCAAACATCGCACGCGAAGCAGCACGCGAAGTCACCTTTCGGCGTAATCGATGTCGCGCCGGCAACCCAAGCGTCGCCAAGCTCTGAACAAAAGACAGCGGTGTTCCTTGGGAAGGCGACTCAGGCTTCGCTGATGGATTCACTTGAAAGTCTACCGAAGCGAAACGACCTGCTTGATCTACCCATAAACGATCAGCATCGATGGTCGCCGCTGACCCATCCAAGCTGGGCGGCTGCGAATTGGAATCGCTCTTCAATTTAGATCCTACGTACTCAAGCAAAACGGAGCGAACGATAGGCCAAGGGAATTGAACACCATGGCGTATGCACTCACCGATAGGAACACCTTCTGGTGCAACGTATGCAAACCACCGATAGTCTTCTTCGACCCCCTCTTCGATCAAACGCAATCGCATCGATTTTGGTTTCTGCTTTTGTGCTTCATCAAACTCAATAGACTTGTCTTCGACACAGGCAACCCAAATCGTTCTTTCCAATTGTGGGTCCTGTCCCATCCACCATCGAATCCCTGGTTCGCGATGTTCGATATCGATCTCTGCGGAAATCGTAAACCGCCCCAGCAACTTCGGCGTTGACGTGTCTTCTGCCTCGGTTGCTTTCACCGGCAAATCCCAATTCGGAAGCTTCAACGTGGAGATGCTGGTTGACAGAGCACCGCTACGGGTTCGACATTCCGTCCCGCTGAACCAATCGTGAAGGAATTGCCGTCGCTTGGTCGGCCTCCAGGTCGAATACAAAATCACCAAGCTCACCAGAAAAGATACCGTAAACGCCAACGACTTGAGAGTTGCCTGCTCATCTGGAATCAACAACTTGAGAAGAAGGTAAAGGGCGCTAGAATTCGCGACGAAGAACGTGGTTCGTATCAGATTACCAACAAATTTGGCTCGTCCACCTGTCGATGCGTCTACCACGCTGATGCGCATAGCCGCTTTTCCAATACTCGTTCCAAAAATCGATTCCGTCAGCAAGTAGTACAAAAACACGACCACGATTCCAATGATGTTGGCAAATAACGGGTCCTCGCTTAAATCGCGAGCCGAAAAAACGGAGATCATGGCTGCCGCGGCAACGCTTGTCATCAAAAAATAATCCGCCACCCAAGCGACGCATCGACGCGTTAACGTTGCGGGTTCGGACGTTGGCTGAATCGTCACTTGCAATTCACTTCGCATGGACGCAAACGAAGCGTAGCGCTTGGATGCATCCCGCGACAAACCCTTCATAACAATTTGTTCTACCGATGCAGGTACCGATATACCAACCGACTTGAAGCTGGGCGGATCCGAGGAGGCGATTCGGGCAATCACCTGAGCCGCATGCGGTGACTCAAACGGCGCCTTGCCTGCCAACAAATAATAAAGCGTCGCTGTTAGCGAATAGATATCCGATTTTGTATCAATCGACTGCCCCAGTAACTGCTCCGGCGAAGCAAACAAGGGCGTGCCAAGAAAAGCACCCGTCTGAGTCAATTCGGAATCGGACACGAGCGAACGAGCCAAACCGAAGTCCCCAACTTTCACATTGCCATCATCATCGAGATAGCAGTTTGCAGGTTTGATATCACGATGGATCATTCCCAACGCATGCGCTTCGATGAGTCCATCGATACACTGGAGAATCAAGCGCACCGCCTCGTCACAAGGCAAGGGGCCATGCTTTTGTACCAAATCCTTAAGCGTTTGCCCTGTCATCAGTTCCATGGCGATGAAGGGGGTTCCCGCATCTTCATCGACGTGATGGACAAAGACACAGTGAGGATGATTCAATTGGCTTGCAATCAGCCCCTCTTGCTTGAAACGAGCCAATGCTTCGGGCGATCGGGCCAAATCAGGGGATAGCAGTTTTAAAGCAACTGAACGGCCCGTGGAGTCTTCCGCTCGAAAAACACGTCCCATTCCACCTTGCCCAAGCAGCTCACCAAGTTCGTACCCGCCCACTTTCCGTGGTTGTTTGGATTTATTTGATTTCTTGGACGGCCCGTTCTTGGTGCTCGCGTCGCTAGCACTTGTTTCATCGAGCTTCGGCATGGATTCAAAGCCGCTGGTCGCATCGAGATTTTTTAAGTCTCGGGAACCGTTTTCCCCCACAGAAGGGGCGCGATCAAATGGAGAACTCGGCATACAAAAAGAACCAGAAAATTGTCAAAAGGGTCAATGGTTAATGCAAACACTCGACCTAGCGTTTTGAGCAGGCCGCCCCATTCTAAGCAGAAAGCTGGTGACAGGCCTCCCTAAACGTCAAGTCTTCCAAACGAAAGCTCATGGAAACCGACCCGCTATCGGTTCATTCTTCCGGAGTAATTCTGCCATTGGCTCGATTTCTTGGAAGCGAATTGCGTTTTCTATGAACTTGCGAATCCGTCCTTGCATGAGGGGGCCGATTTACGCGCACGAACCGCTCGCAGTCCATAGGAATTCTATTGCACAAGCGGTGCTGAACTACTAGATGAAAATACGTGCAGGTCGATATTCCTAAGGAACGCGATTACCGACAATCCTCGTTTCTCGCGTTCAGAAGGGTTGTTGACCCCTGCATCGCTCATCCGTTCTGCCACTCACGTGCTGCCGGCAGCTGGTACCCAGGCTCAAGCAGTTCGTCAGGCGAGGGAACCCATCGCACTAGCTTACCAAACCAAGGCTTCCACTTGGATAGATGCTTTTGCAAGCAATCGAATAAAAATCCTAATTAGCATGGGGATATTCCTTGAGGGCTTGCCCAACTCTACCCGTTGGGGTTGTCCTGTGAGTGGACTTTAATCTATATGCCATATTCGCGGAACATTTTTCCGATCAAGGTATTAATCCATTAGCTTTCAATCGAACTGCCCTTCATGTTTGGTCGGTGGAAACAAAAATCAGAACGAGTGCTTCTCGACGCAGATTGGCTGCTGGGCGATTCGCCCATCCCTGCCGTTTCCCAAAAAGCTGCCGACAATAAACCCGACGCAAAGAAGCCAGACTCAAAACGAGGCGGAATTTTATCAACACTCTTGTTCATGAGTTTGGTGGCTGCTTCCGTATACTTGTGGCCGATTGCCTCTAAGACCTGGTTGCGTTGGGAGTGGAGCAAACAGATCGTCCAATCAGCCAAGAAGTCATCCGAAGATGTACTTCCTATTTTATTAGCTCTCAATGATCTTAGCCCCGACCATAGTGTTGCGGTCGTCTCGCAACTTGCCAGCGACGATGTAGACAAGCGGCTTGTTGCCCACCATTTGCTTCAAAAGCGAATCGATCGGTGGGAGACGGAAGTAAAACCCAGTCCCTCGGAATTGGCTGCGTTAGCGAAGTCGCTCGATAGCATGCCATCTTCCAATCAAGACTCGGTGATGCTACGCGCTCAGATTGCCGCTCGCATGTTACGATTTACCGGTCGGGAAGTGGACGTTCCATCAGCTCTTCGCACTTCGCTTGAAAGCATGATCGCTGCTGCGGCATCGAACAACTTGAATAACGCTCGCGATATCAACACTACGAATACTTCAAGTTCCAATGTTGCAACCGCGGATCCAAAGTTGGTCGACAGCCCGACGCTTGCCATGAGCAAGCCGGCGCCCATTGCAGAAACTCGCGTCATTCGAAATCGCATTACGGATTCGCCTGCCCAGCTAGAAGACACTGCACCGAAACTCACGACTCCCGAAAACTTGTCATCACCGTCGGCTCCCAGAATTGCAGCGAAAAAGATGGGCTCCTTCGAGACCGACGCCAAAACCCTAGCACCCTGGAACACCCCCATAGATCCCCCGGCGCCTACCGAGCCCAAATCCTCTACGAATCGATTAGCGGAATCGAATGTACCGCGAGCCCCATGGCGCGGCAGTTTGGTACCGCCGCCTCTCCTAGAAACTTCTCAGAAGATTGAGAACTCGGTTGAAGATTTGGAATCGAAAGAAAGCCCCGTTGCAATTCAAGGGATGGAAAAGCGACCTTTCGAGGAAATTTTGCGTCTACTGGCTAGCGCCCAACCCAAGATCGCCGTCAGCGCATCGAACGAATTGTTGCGCCGGGGCATGACCGGCCCTCAGTTAGAAATCGCAGTTGCCTTGGCTCAAGGGGATCCGCAAGCACGCTCGGACGCCATGGACCAATTGGTTAGGGACACCTCGTTCGACTCGGTACCCTGGTTGGTTTGGATGGCCGAACAAGCAGATCCGAAAGTACGTCGCAAAGCCATTGCGATGCTTGGGTCCATGTCTAGTCCGGAAGCCATGCGTAAGCTGCGGCTACTCAAGCAACGAGAATCCGATAGTTCCATCGCAGATCAAATCAACCAAGTTCTGCTCGCAACCGGAACCCCATCGAACCCCCTTCGATAAAAGGACGCAATTCATGCTTCATTCATACCGATCGTTATGGGCCATTGCCCGGTTGCCGATGGCAAGGCTGCTGATAACAACATCGCGATCCAGATTCGGATTCGCCAGCTCACGGTATCGCTCAGCACTTTGCTTCGTGATGGCAATGTCCTTAGCATCTTATTGTCGTGCATTGGAACCGGTCGAAAAGAACAAAGGGAAAGAAGTTCCTGCCTACATTACAGCTCAGCATGAAAAACCACGAATCCGATCGGTTCATACCCTACAAGCTGTCGTTCGATCCGGCCCCTCGGACAAGAACTATCCAACAAGTACGTTGAAGCAAGGCGCCGTGGTGGACGTTTATCTTGAAACATCAGACGGGTGGTCTGGAATTCGCCCACCTTCCGGAAGCCATGGTTGGATTCCTGCGAGCGTGGCCTATTTATTGCCTGGGGCTAAGGCTGCTGAAATCAAGGACGATGAAACGCCCGCTTGGATTGGCAGCGATTCTAGCGATGTCTCCGATTTTCAATGGCAAGTTGCACTCAAAAAATCGCAACAAGTGGTTGTCCTTGGCGAAGAGACGCACGTCAACGAGGATGGCTCGAAGCAACTTTGGTATCGCATCGCTCCTCCGCAGGGTGAATTTCGATGGATCAAATCGTCTCAACTTTCTGATGAACTTCAACCCGTTGAAACCAAGTC
>CAITIF010000704.1 GCA_903892365.1 uncultured Pirellula sp.
AAATGCTGAGAAAACAGTCCCACCCCCTCCAGCCCCCGGGAAAAAAAATTCGCGTGCGAACCAAACCTTGCCTAAAAAGCCAAGCAACACCGCCAATTCTCTAACGCTTCCTGCTTCTCCTTTTCCTGCCAAAAGTACTTCACCGAAGCCTTTGAATCGACAATCGGAGCCTCCCGTCGCGGGTGGTGGCTTCCTTGGTTTAACCGTGGAAAGTCTGCCGGGCGGTGGATTCGGTTTAACCGTAGTCGAGGTGGCCAACAATTCTCCTGCTTGGAAGGCCGGCTTCCGCAATGGCGATCGAGTGATTGGCGTAGCAGGGCAAGCGGTTACGACCGTGGACTCGTTCGCGGATCAGCTCTCTCGGTATGCACCAGGCGAACCTGTCAAGTTTTTAGTGGAGCGACGCGGACGAAACGCCAACTTGATTGCAGTCCTACAGGACAGATCGATCGCTGGTCAAATCCATGGCAATCGCCCCGGAACCGCCATCGAACTAGCTCCGGAAGGAACTTCACGAGATTATGTTCCTATCGCAAATCGAGCCTTCTTTGGTCTGAACGTAGGTAGTCTATCGGATGCATTCCGCAGGCAATTTGCGATTCCAACCTATCGTGGCGCAGCAGTCACCGGCGTGGTTGCTGATTCGCCTGCCGCTTCTGCGGGACTCAAACCAGGCGATTGTATTGTTGACATGGACGGTGTGGCGGTGCAATCCCCCGAAATGGTTTACGACATCGTCAAACAATGCAAACCCGGTCAGGTGATTTCCGTTTCCTACTATCGAGGCAGCCTGCTAACCACTGCCAGCGTTCCATTGGCGATCGACGAATCGATGCCTCCATCCCAGGCCAATGACGGCAGCTTTCCCTCGGAAATGTTGACTCCAGAATACGTGGAATCATTGCAATTCGAATTGAATCGCGTGAACGAGGAATTGGCGCTGACGCAAGAACGATTGCAAAACTTGGAAGCTCGATTGCAACAGATCGAGAAAAAACGCTGAGAACGCTCACCGCAATCGGCTGTTTTGGGTATCCTTGGGCTTTCTTTCCCAACGATTCCAATGACCTGACTTGAAAACTTGTGAACGAACCGACCAAGCAAGACCTGACCACTGATTTGCAACTCCCTTCGGATGTTTTAAAACACATCGAGGGGCTATTGCAACCCAACGAAAAAGTCCTTTTCGCGTTCACTCCAAACTTAGACCCCTCCCTTCGCTTCGGAGAGGGCTGCGTCATTCTGACCGATCAATCCCTGATCGGAAGTCAGCCCAAACATTCTGGGGCAAGCGACTGGACATTTCAGCGATGGACTTTGGGTGAGATTCACGAAATAAAGAAGCTTGACCGCGCTGGTCTAGCGATTTTGGAAGTCCTAGGCCGCGATCGTCTTTTGCAAGCCTGGAAGTTTACCGCCGCAAAAAATAACCAGTGCGGTCAACTTGTCGCGCAGTACAAGCAGCTCAAGGCGGGCTCGCTAGATCACTCCGAACAAACCGCCTCGATTTGCCCGTCGTGTGGTGGTACCATGGCCGTTGGGCAATCCGTTTGTGCCAACTGTGCCCCAACCGCTGTCCCCGAAACAAGCCGCTCTCTTTGGCGATTGACTCGTTTTGCCAAACCCCGGCTTACCATGATTGTCGTCGGGTTTGTATTGACTTTGCTCAGCACATCCGCAAGCCTGATCCCTCAGTTGTTGATGCAGCCCCTGATCGACGATGTACTCATTCCCCACCAAGAAGGACAATCAGGCGACTTCGGTTTAGTTCCGTGGCTATTAGGTGGGATGTTGGTATCGGCGATTCTGAGTTGGCTATTGAGCTGGGCCAAAACTTATGTGTTGGCATCCGTCAGCGAACAAATAAGCGCGGATCTTCGAAATGCGACGTACTCCCATTTGCAAAAATTGTCACTGGAGTTCTTTGGCGGAAAACGAACGGGCGACTTGATCTCGCGAATCAGCAACGACGCCCAACGCATCTGCGATTTTTTATCCATCCATCTGCTCGACTTCGTGACTGATGTCCTCATGATTGTGATGACAACGATCATGCTGTTCTGCATCGATCCCATGCTCGCCTTAGTTGGGCTGATCCCATTTCCATTCATCGCATGGCTTGTATCTCGAGTTCAAAGCAAAATTCGAATGGGGTTCGCACGAGGGAGCGTGGCTTGGTCGGAAATGGTGAACGTTCTTGCGGACACGATCCCTGGTATTCGCGTCGTCAAGGCATTCGCTCAAGAGAATCGCGAAGTCGATCGCTTTCGCCAAAGCAATGACCATGTGCTGGAAGCCAACAATCGCGTCAATCGGCTATGGGCCGCATTTTCGCCAGTCATCACCTTGCTAACGGATCTTGGATTGCTCGTGGTTTGGTGCTTCGGCGTTTACCAAGTCTATCGTGGCGGTGTCACTGTCGGAACGTTGCAGTTGTTTTTGGTAAGCATTGGAAGGCTGTATGTTCGCTTGGATGACATGAGCAGGTTGCTTGCAAACGCACAACGAACCGCCGCCGCAACCTATCGAATCTTCGAAATTCTCGATCGAGTTCCAAGTGTCTCCGAACCTCAGAAGCCAGTCGCACCTGGTCGAGTGCGCGGAGCTGTATCGCTCCAAGATGTGACTTTTCGGTACGGAAGCCGACAAGTCATCCACCATGTTAGCTTGGATATTGCCCCAGGTGAAATGATTGGTTTAGTAGGTCCCAGTGGAGCAGGCAAAAGCACCTTGGTCAACTTGGTGTGCCGCTTTTACGACGTGTCGGGCGGATCCATTAAGATTGACGGGACAGACATACGTTCGTTTCCCATCACCGACTACCGCAGCAACATCGGGATCGTTCTCCAAGAACCCTTCCTATTCTTCGGGTCGATCGCTGAAAACATTTCCTACGGTCGCCCCGATGCAACTCGAGATCAAATCATCGAAGCCGCTCGAGCCGCCAAGGCGCACGACTTCATTTTGCGTTTGACGGACGGATACGACTCGTTGGTGGGCGAACGAGGGCAGGCATTGTCAGGGGGGGAAAGGCAACGGATCTCGATCGCGCGCGCCCTGCTGACAGACCCTCGCATTCTCATCCTGGACGAAGCAACCTCTGCAGTAGATACAGAAACTGAACGGGAGATCCAAGAAGCCCTCGACGTGTTGGTCCAAGGGCGAACAACCATCGCAATCGCTCACCGTCTTAGCACCTTGCGTAAAGCGAACCGAATCATCGTCCTAGAAAAAGGCCGTATTACCGAGGTTGGAAAGCACGAAGATTTGCTCAAGCAAGGGGGAACCTACTCCCGACTCAACCAAGCTCAGCAGCAAATCAATTTACACGAAGAGATGTAAAACCGCAGGCAGCCGATTTAATCGTTGCAATTAACAGGAGCTTAACATGAATTGCGCCCTGATTGCCCTAAGTTGTCAGCCAATTCGGTTATGTCTGTTTCCAATCGTAGATGGTTCATCGCGATCCACTTGAACGCAGGTGCAAGCTTTGATGTTGCACAGTTTGGCAGGAATTTTCACAACCCGAAGCGTAATGGCTTGTTGGTTTAATAGATTTGCCGTAGGCAAAGGAAACATCACAACCCGAAGCGTAAGCGAGGGGCGTGCAATCCCAAAGAATCCCTCGCTTACGCGTCGCGTTGTGATTAAAACAACAAGCCGTTACGCTTCCGGTTACTAAAGAGACCACTTATGCAACTTCAAAGTGCGCTAGCCGCGTCACTCGCGTTCTTATTCAAATCCCTGACGCGGCTAGCGCCCGCGGCTCAGTAAGATGCATTCCGGCTAGCAGCGTTTCTACTGACAATCATCTTCTCTAACGA
>CAITIF010000705.1 GCA_903892365.1 uncultured Pirellula sp.
ACAACTCCCAACAAGATGTTTGTGGGGAGATTTAACCAAACCGCTTGCACCACTTCCGACACTTCTTCGGGAATTTGCGGCAACGGTACAGGAAACCCCGACTCTTCCGGCTTTTCAGCGGCGGGTTGATTAGCAACCTGCCCTAACAACCGAAAGAATGGGTCCATGGAATTTGTACCTGAGATGGGGAGAATTCACCAAACGCACTTTGCGTCGCTAAGATTGAAACAGATCGAGTCGATTTGATCAACTATCCTTCAATTTCCGGACCGTTTCACGGGCTCTTTTCAGAAAATCTGCCTTCGATTCCCCTTTTTCCAAATAGATGGGGCTCCCCATAGTGATACAGCTTAACAGCGGCACCGGCAAAACTTCACCGCGTGGCAGCACGCGATTGAGGTTGTCCATATAGACCGGAACCAGCTCTAAATCGGGGCGTTTCTTGGCCAAATAATAGAGACCGCTTTTGAAATCGCCCATTTCTCCATCGCTGTTGCGTCCCCCTTCAGGAAAAACGATCAGCGAGTAGATGTCACCAATTTCTCGAAGCATCATATCAACTGGGCTTTGGTGTACTTTTATTTCGTGCCGGTCGATGAGCATCGCATTGAACGAGCTGGCCAGATATCGACGCCAAGCGGTCTTGCCCCAGTAATCTTTGGCCGCCACGGGGCGTGTCAAAACCCGCAACTCTCGAGGCAAAGCCGACCACAATACGACCGCATCGAGATGGCTGGTGTGGTTGGCAAAATAAACCCGCTGGCAAGTATCGGGAGCACAATTCATCCACCGGACCGTAAATCCGCTGAGCAATTTGGCCAAAACGGCGATCGTCGCTCCCACAATGCGTCGATCCGAGGAAAGCGCGGCCGGCTTAGGGCGATTGGAAGGATTGTTTACTTGAAACACTGCCGCCATGAAAATCGTTCTCAAATCAAAAAATTCGCGTCACATTGAAAATCCTACGGCAACAGAACCCATCCGACTAGCCTTATCACGCGAAACACCTATTCTCCCGCTCGCTTTTCCCCCAAAATTGGCCTCAGCCCCCGGCAAACCTCCCCTAATCGCTACACGTTTGGCTCTCCAACCACGTTACTAGCTGCGCCGATAAGCGAACCCACCCAATATGAACTTTCTGAACAAGACCTTCGCGGCCGACGCTCCCGTGGTGGGCTTCAGCCGAGATGAGTATCGAATGGCACAGATTCGTGTTCCCGTACGCTGGGCATATAACTGGGCATATAACTGGGCACATAACAGAGCCCATAACTGGAATCCCCGCGTCTGTTCATTTAAACTTCCACTCACCTTGCTCAGTTCCTCCTCTCATCACCAAGTGGCCACGATGCTCATTTCTTCGATCCACGGAAACACCCGTTACTTCGCTCAGTCTATCGCCCTATCGCTCTGCATCGCATTGTTGGCATTAAACCACGGCGTCAACGCAACCGTCGCCCTGGCCCAAGAAACCTCCAAGCCCAACTTCATCGTGATCCTCAGTGATGACATGGGCTTCAGCGATCTCGGTTGTTACGGTGGAGAAATTCAAACGCCCCATCTGGATAGCCTCGCCGACAATGGCGTTCGATATACGCAGTTCTATAACACCGCCCGCTGCTGCCCCACTCGAGCCAGTTTGTTAACTGGCCTCTATCCTCATCAAGCGGGTATTGGTCACATGATGGAGGACAAAAAACTCCCCGGCTATCAAGGTAACCTCAATACACAATGCCGCACTATGGCAGAAGTACTCAAGCAAAGCGGCTATCGCAATTATGCATTAGGTAAATGGCATGTCACTC
>CAITIF010000706.1 GCA_903892365.1 uncultured Pirellula sp.
CGTTAGATGCTCTCGCCACAGCTCTCATAGAAGTCGTGCAAAAAGTCGATGGCGCATGAGCGCGGGGAGCCACCATCGCATATGCACGCTCCCCAGACGCGAAAACAAGCAATCGCTAGCGGGCAAGCACGCCGGTTCGAAGAGCTACTACGATCGTAGTACTGGTAAGCAAATCGGTCGAAACGCAAGCGTCGCACTCTTTCGGCTGTTGTGGGTGCGGCGGAAATGACCCATGCCTCCTTATCGTCACCACGCATGCCTGAATCAAAGCCGCACAACGTTTTGGCTCTATAACGTTATGTAAGGATCGGTCACGCTGCCCCGAGCTCATGTGCGCGAGCAATGGAGGTGCACATAATGCGACGGGCATCGCGCACCAACACGCGCAACACAAACCGACGGAAACACCAGAACCAGCTGGGGGTTCCGGCCCCATCCGCGCCCCACTGTTGCGCGAACAGCGGCTCCTCGAAAATGGCGCAACGCTCGGCAAATGGCGGTGCAAGGACAGGCAAAGCAACCACAGCGAAGCGATGGCGGGTGGGCAGGACGTGAAGGGGAGAGCGATCTTTACTACACAGGATTCGCACTTCGGTCGCTCGCCATTCTTGGACTATTGACGGGGAAGGTCGCGGCGGACGCCAGCCATTTTTTGAAGTCACGAACGGCCAAGCAAGAGTCGGTCATCGATTTGCTATCGCTGATTTATGGCGCGTCCTTGATTGAAGCCTCCACCGAAATCAATCCGCTGCAGAATTTGTCGGTCGATTGGCGGGGGCGAGTTAGCGATATGTTAACTTCCTTGCGAAGAACGGACGGCGGTTTTTCACGCATTGATTCCGCTACCGTTGGCAGCACCTATCAAACATTCTTAGTCGCGATTTGTTTGGAGCTGCTTGGGCACCCGCTGCCCTCCGACGACCCAAGTGTTCCATTCTTGCTTTCCCAACGACGCGACGATGGTGGCTTTCTTGAAGTCCGGGTTGCAAAACGATCTGGCACCAACCCCACCGCAGCCGCCATTGGAGCACTTCAGACCTTGAAGGCCCTGTCGCCAGAAGTCTCCGAGCAGGCCGCTAGTTTTCTCTTGGAATTACAAAGCGACGAAGGGGGCTTTCAGGCCAACACTCGGATGCCATTACCCGACTTGCTAAGTACTTTTACTGGATGCGTCACTCTATGGGAAACCAGTTCGCTCGATGAAGCCGACACACAGGGGGCATGGAAGTACGGTTTAAGCATGATGCGCACCGAGGGTGGTTTCGCAGGCTTTGAACTCGATCCCGCCGAAGATGTCGAGTACACGTTTTACGGACTGGGTCTCTTAAGTCTGCTAGCTCCCTGGCAATAGATCCTGATTCGATCATTTGCATCGCTGGAACAGCATTGCGTATACTTGGGGTGAAAGAATGGGGGGCCTGCCCCGTCCTACGGTTGGCTTTTTACGAATCGTCTCATATAGGGTGGTCTAAAAACCTCATGAAAACGCGATTGATGCATCTGCAGGCTTTGTTCGTTTGGGTACCGTTCTTTGCTTTTGCAGGAACCGCTTCGGCGCAGCAAGTTGTTCAGCAACCGACGATTGGCACTCTGTCCATCAACTCCTCTATCCTGGTTCCAGACCAAGGTTCCGCCACGCTGGGCGTGATAGGCTCGGCCGGTGCGGGACAAAGCCAGCGAGGCGGTTTGATGACAAACCGAGCGTTCGGAAATCGTTCGGCATGGGGCGGGGCCTCCATGTCGGCCACCATCATTGATCTTCAAGAAATGGATCGGGCGATTTTGCAATTAGCGCTTCGATCCCAAAGCCTGCCTTCACAATCGGGACCCGAAGTCAAATCCTTGCCGTCCATTCAAATCCAAGGGATGACGGAAGCCGATCTAGAGGACGTCCATTACTTTCTTACACTTGCACAAAACGCGCGACGACTAGGTCATTGGGCCAGTATCGATGTCTACATTCAACTAGCGAAGTCGAAAATCCCTTTAGAGAAGCAGACTAAGGTCCTTTCGCATTACGGCTTCAACGAAACTAGCGAGACCAGAAAGGCAAAACCTGGCCAAGCTTCACAAAACAAGCCGAAGGGATTTCGACCGTAAAGCACAGGCCCTTATCGCCGACGAAAGCGTTTGGGGCCTGCTTCTCGGTCCAGACCATCGAGATACTCCGCCAGTGAGATATCGACGGCTTGGTTAGCAGTCGGGCTGACGGGGGATGGAATCAGTGGTGCCAATGTATCTTGGGCACTGGTTCGATTCATGATTTCCAGGGACTTTGCACCCGAGACAAATTCTCCTTCTCCTTCAGGCATTTCATCGGAGCCATCTGAATCTTCATTGTCTGATTCATCGTCACCTTCCGACTCTTCATCGTTATCTTGATTGATGCGGTTGATCAAGATGAGAATGTCGATTGGCGAGATGTTTCCATCGCCGTCCACATCGATACCGGGGTCAGGACCCTCTTCTCCTTCACCGACCATCGGGATCGGGCCTGTCCCTCGATTGTTGATATGATTGATGATGATCAATGGATCCAAAGGGCTAATACGTCCATCGCCATCCACATCGTACGGATCTATATCGTTATGGAACGGGGTTCGATCCCGAAGAATGCTCAGTCGGCTCGAATTTCGGATTTGTATTCCTGTAAGATCGGAAGTCGCAATGATCGTTAGATCAAGTTGGCCTCCGTCAGTCCTGCTTAAAACAGATCCGGGGCGAAGCATGACTACGCCGCGATTGACATAGAACCGATCATCGCTCAGCTCAAACGAGTAACGCTCGTTGCGGTCTGAGTCTAGTACCGCAACCGACCCTACGACCGCGTTCGGTTGGTTTTCGGAGATGGAACCTGAGCCTGCCAGGCGGATCCCTGTTGGCAAGTCATCTTGGTCCGTTACCGAAAGGTTGATGGACCGTTCAATGGCGAACGAGCTAGTTGGGTCACTGGCTCGAAGGGTCAGCGAAATGGAAGGTTCAGTTTCATAATCCAGAACCATGCCTGGCCGAAGAACGAGTTGACCTTGTGCGATTGCGAACCGTGGGTCGCTCACATGCCAATCGTAGGCAGCATCTGCGTCCTCATCGACCACCTGAACTTGGCCAATGGAGCCCCCTTCGTTCAATTCTGGAATCGTCAAACGGGAGGGCACTGAAAGCGATACGGGAGCGTCATTTCGATCTTTGACCGAGAACGTTAAAGTTCTCGCAAGAGTCTCTGAAGGTCGTAAACGGTTGATTGCCAGAATCGGCAGAACGATCGTCGACTCATTTTCAAAATTAAGAACGCCGGAGATCAATTTCAGCAAACCGTCCACTATTTCGAAACGGTTGTCTGGAATCTGGAATTGATAGTCAACGTCGGAATCTGGATCTAAGACACGAACACTGGCCAGGACGGATTGCAAGCCAACATTCTCTTCAAATTCGCTCGTCGAAATAACCAAATCGGAAGGTGCATCGTCTACGGCGAAAACATTGACCGTGATACTTCGTTCCTCGGACCATGCCCAACCATCGTAGGCCTGAACCGCAAACGAATCGGATCCGTTGGCATTGGCAGCAGGAATATAGGACGCGCTTCCGTCAATGTCCCAAGTGATAGACCCCAGAGAAGGCTGGGATCGAACCAAGTAAATCAGCCTGTCCGAATCCATGTCGGTGGACACCGATCCCAACATGGAGGTCGACCACTGTAGCCCGCCATCCTCATTCAAGCTCAACAGGGCAGGTTCTCCCAAAGAGGGTGCTGAATTCTGGCCTAGAAGCCTAACGCCGATTTGCACCTGCGAAGTTCCGTTAGCGGAAACCACCGCTGTAACAAGTACGGCTTCAGCAAGATCATGTGAATAGGTGCGTCCCAATCGATTTCCGATCAGAAATCGTCCGAACCGATCCATGCTTAATGTTGCGTCTGGACCGGTTAGTTCTCCGTTGGTAATCGGAATGGAAAGACTTTGCTTCCATTCGCTGGTCTGCCATCCGATCAGTTCGCTCGAGTTGGTTTTATTGCCGGTTAGAAGCAAGGATCGTCCTGAATCGAACAGGATCGGCTCCACGGCATCTTTCAGGATCGCTGCAGTGGGCAAGCCTACTTTTTTCTCAACGATCAGAAAATCGTCCGCAGTGCTAACAGCGACGCTAGACCCGTCTGGAGCGGGTTGCCAAGCCTTCACTTCCGAGGCAAACGAGCGGCGACCAACAACAACGGCCGAGGTGCCGGAGATCTCGTAAATCGACAATTCGCTCGTATTACCGGCCGAATTGAGGACGGCAAAGCCAGCTGCACCCGCCTTTTTCACAACCGAAGAAGCATCCAAAGTGGCTCCGCCGATCTGCCCACTGGAAGCAATTTGGCCGATGCTGTCCGTGGTCACGCGGTGAAGGCTGTTTCCATTTCGGATCAGAATTTCTGACCCCAAGGAAACGATTTGAGACGCATCGCCGAGTTGGGCCGATGTCTGCTGCATGGCGTCCGCTTGAAGATTCGGAATAGTCCAAAGCTTCTTTTGTCCGGCAGCATTGTTGGCAATCACGTAAGCCTTGGAAACCGAATTCGAAACATCTTCCAAAACAACGCTTTCGATTTCGCCTTCAAACGTAAATTCTCGAATAGCGGTGTTCAGAGCGCGATTTAACTTCACCAGCTTGTTACCGGAAAAAGTCCATGCTGAGCCATCGGAATCTACGCGAACG
>CAITIF010000707.1 GCA_903892365.1 uncultured Pirellula sp.
GAACCTTAAGTCAAACGCATCCGATTTGGATTCGTTCATGCAGCTGAAACTGGAGCACTCGAAAGAGATCCTCGAAGGGCTAGCCACCGAAGACTACGACATGATCGCCAAGGGGGCTCAAGCATTGACAGCCCTAAGCCTGGAGAGCGCTTGGAATGTCTATACGACCGAACCGTATTTGCAGCACAGTTCGGACTTTCGTCGTTCGTTACAAATCGTGAAAGAAGCCGCGCGAGATAAAAACGTCGATCGCGCTGCTTTGGGCTACGTCAACCTCACGGTTCAGTGCTTAGAATGCCATCGCTTCCTTCGCAGCCGAGCCCCTGGCTTAGATGCATCCAAATAACGAGTGGCTTGGAAGTTAATTAAGAATCGTTTGCAACAAGAGTTGCGGTCTCCTCGATCGCATCCGCCCAGTCTTCATCCAAATCGTCCATGGTCTCACCATCGACGACCACCAAGACTCGCTTGGATCCCAGCAACCCTTGCGGGTTCAAGCTGTAATAGCGATCCAAATAGTTGGGGCGTTGGTAACAAGTCGCCAGCAGCGGCTCGACACATTCGCTTGTCACATGCGTTGGGTCACCAAGTGGTTCTAAAATCACTTGAAGCGTCGAATGAGGGCAGTCGTCAAGGACTTTCGAAATGACCGACTGCATTTCGTTCACGTGCTCATTCAATCGCTTTGATTTAAACCAAAGAGTCAATGCTTGAGCCCGTTTTTCGGCTGGCGGAAGCTCGGATCGGTCCTGATCCAAATCGATTCGAAGGCACTCGATTTGATCGCTGGATTCGTCAAAGTGCAATTTGGGCTCAGGAAAGGGATCCCATTCCGTCTCAAATACTTCTTGGGCATCCGCCATCAAATCGTACAGATCCGTCGATGTCAATGTCGGCGTCTCAAGTACATAGTAAGGCGGGCGGTCTTGAAACCGCAGGCCAAGCTCCTCGGCTTCGGATCGAAATGCCGTTCCGGGTAAAATCGCCAAATTGAAAACCTGAGTGGAAGTAAACAATTTGTTGGACGCGAGATAATCAAAACCACGCCTTACCGAGGCAACGGTGTCACCAGGCAATCCGATAATCAAATCGACTTTCACACGAATACCAGCATCCATCAATGCCGAAACGCCTCGTTCGAAAGCCTTCATGTTGTTGCGTCGATCCATCAACCCTTGTGTTGTCGGATCAATCGATTGCAGTCCGATCTCCACTTCCGTAAAGTTGGCATCTCGGAGCAATTGAGCGGTCTCCGGCTTAATGCCTTCGGCTCGCAATTCACCAAAGTAGGTAAATTGCTTATCGTGGTTCTCACGTGCCAACAGCTTCAGGAAACCATCGAAATCTTTGCGTTGGTTCAGCGTTGGGTCCAGCAAAACAACTTCGGTTGCCCCAGCTTCCCGTGCATGCTTTAAATTGGCAACGATTTTTTCTTCGCTGACGAAGTAGAGCGAATCGTAGCTTTTGGGGTAGTAACAAAACTTGCACTTGAAGACACATCCTCGAATGGTCTCCAAAAGAAGCATCTTTTCATCCGCGGCGTTCAAGATGCCATGAAGATACGGGGATGACACGTCATCCAAGTTCGCAATGGGCTTTCGAAACAAGGGGATTTGCGGGTTGGTGGCTCGCCATAGGCCTGGGATCAATCGAGTTGCTGCTTCCCCCGCAAGAATCGATTCAAGCAAGTCCGAGAACGTTTGCTCCCCTTCCCCCACGGTTGCAAAGTCAATCACGCCCGATTCGAAAACCCACTGGTTATCGTTCGTGATCTCTGGCCCGCCCAAAACAATGAGCAGTTCTGGGCACAATCGCTTTAACTGCGATGCGATCCACAAGGTTCGATCGATGTTCCAAAGGTAGCAGGAAAAGCCAACGATCGCGGGTTGGCGTTGAACGATCTCTGCAACAATCCCCAAATCAGAAGCGTAATTGCAGATCTTGGGTGGCAAAATCTCCAACTGAAAATGCTCATGCAAACCACGACTTCGTGCGAACAAGACCAAATACCCAGCCGCCAATGGGACATTTCCGAAAATGGGAGAGGGACCTGCTGGTGGAATCGGTAATTGAACAAACAGCACCTTGGGGTGGCCGGCATTGGACTGAACTTTCATGGCACACTCTTTTTACAAAACATAATCCCAAGGAACGAAACCAAATCCCACCTACACCACCGGCCTTGGTTATCAGGCCCCCAGGCGAACGGTTCGTTGTAGAGTAACAGCCCCAAAATCTTAATCAACCTGCCCGCACGAAGTGCCCACCCAGTAAATGCGCCCCGTTGTGGTCAAAACGCTCACAAAACGCTACTATTTGCAAAGTTGACTTTATTACCCGGGGCAAATTTTACATGATCCGCATTACCTATTTCCTATCTGGAGTCGTCCAAGGTGTCGGCATGCGGTTCACAACCCTACAAATTGCCCAAAAATTCCGTGTTGCAGGCACTGTCGAAAACCTCGACGACGGCAGAGTAAAAATCATCGCTGAAGGGGATTCCGACGAACTTGGTCGGTTTATCCAGTCGGTACAGGAGCTGACCAGCGGACGCATCAAGACCATCGAACAGTTCGAAAGTGAGCCGATGCACGACTTTATTGATTTTTCGATCAAACGCTGAAGTCGCTGGAACCATAGCTTACCCGGTTCAGGAAGATTCATTTGAGCCGCAGGGGCTAGCCGCGATACGTGGTTTTCTAATGAATCAAAAACGCGACTAGCGCCCTCGGCTCAGTTAATGCACGCTGTGCTATGCCAGCATATTCTTCTTCAATGCTTGGAGTGGATAAAACGTATCGCGCCAGCGGATCCCGCCGATCCAATAGCACAGCAACATCGCTCGCAATTGAATGTAGCCGAAAAGAACGGTGCAAACGGGAAAGTACAAACCGCTATACCATCCATACCGAAGCTTGATTCCCAAATAACTTGGCATTCCTACTAAAAGCATAACGGTTATCAGATTGAGCCACCATGCATAGCCATGCGTGAACAGCAACGCCAAAAACGGCCAGACAATCATCAAAAACTGAAACACGAGCGACCCCAAAACCAAATCGGGGCGATAGTTTAAAGCTGCGAATGAGTTCTTCTCTAGGCCCGTGATCAGTTCGCTGGTACTGGAGTACCACGGGACAGAGATCATCCCTGCACCATCAAGAATCGACTGCCTAAAACCATGCCTCTTGATCAACCGGCCAAGCATAAGATCATCATCCGGGCGCAATGGAATTTTCGTTAGGCCTCCCACATCCATCAATGCCTGTCGCCGAAACAACCCAAAAGCACCAATGCCAATCGAGGCTCTGCTTTTTGGGTCACTGGCTTTCCATGCCTGAGTAAAAATGAAGAAGAAGATGTAAAACATCACGGTGAACGAACGAAGTAGTGGGCCGGGCATGTTCAAGTCGGGTGCGATCGCAAGATGGTCCAGTCCCTGGGTAGTCATGTACGAGACAGCTCGTTTTAATGCCGTTTTCTCGAAAAAGATATCGGCGTCTGTCAGCAAAACCAATTCACCCTTCGATTGCCGAATACCTACATCCAACGCATGATTTTTGCCTAGCCAACCTTCAGGAAGCATCTCAATACGTTGCACTCGCAACCGCGGATCCAATAGTTGCAAGTCCGCCAATATCTGAGGAGTTTTGTCCGTGCTTCGATCGTCAATGACCAGCAGTTCCCATGGTTCGTATTCGATCTCGAGAAGGGATTGAATCGCTGCGGCAATGTGCCTCTCCTCGTTGCGAGCAGCAACAACAACGCTAACAAAAGGTAGCCTTTCCTGTGGCTCGCCTTCAGAAAAAGCGAGTTTGCGGAGCACCTTCAATCGCCCCACACCATTCAAGAACAAGCTTACACCAACGACCGTTGAGGCAAGGGTGATCAAGGCTAGATAAAAAACGAAGTAATCCAACATCATTTTCGTGGAATCTCAACAAGGATGCTCCGCGGATCGGTGTCAAGCGAACCATTCTAGCTTGCTCGATTTAGCGGCGGTTTCACAGTATACTGGCGTACGGCGTATCGCGGTCCCCCAACGGCGATACTCCTCTGCAGCCTTCCCACCTTTGCCGGAATTCCTGGCCCCCTTGCCTAGTCGTCACGATCTATGAAACCATCCGTTGTTTTGATCGCATGGATCATCGTTTTGCAATGCTTGTCGGTATCCGCATCCGATCCTACCATCGATTTCGTACGGGACGTTCGCCCCATCTTCGAACAGCATTGTTACGAATGCCATAGCGGTGACAAGCAGGAATCAGGATTCAGGCTCGACATTCGTGAATTAGCCATGAAAGGGGGAGACAACTTCGGACCGGATATCATTCCAAGCGATGCCGCCAACAGCCACCTTATCCGTCTCATCACATCCAACGATGCAGATGAAATCATGCCACCTGGCAACCAACGACTTTCTCCTTCGGAGATTGATCTACTGGTCCAGTGGATCGCTCAAGGTGCGATATGGCCGAACGGAGTAGACAACGCTGTCCTGGAAGATCGCATGGACCATTGGTCTTTTAAGCCTCTACAACTCCATAAAGACTTGGATTCCATCGATACCTTCATCGACAAGAAGCTCGAATACAATGGTCTTGCACGAACTTCTCCTGCTTCGCCAATCGATTGGCTTCGGCGGGCAAGTATCGACCTGACTGGCCTGCCCCCCACCATCGAAGAAGTCGCTGAGTTCACTCGACAAGTCTCAATGGAGTCAAACGAATCTTCCGATGACGCATATCGAAATGTCGTCGATCGACTTCTGGCCTCACCTCGATATGGCGAGCGGTGGGCTCAACATTGGCTGGATGTCGTTCGCTACGCCGACACGCATGGCTTCGAAGTCAACACCGAGCGTCCGAATGCATGGCCATATCGTGATTATGTGATTCGCTCATACAACGAAAACACGCCGTACGACCGTTTCGTTCAAGAGCAGATTGCAGGCGACGCGATGGCTCAAGACGCTGCCACAGGCTTCTTGGTTACCGCTTCGGTTTTGCTGCCTGGCCAAATCGGCAAGGATGCACCCTCCGTCCGACTTGCTCGCCAAGATTCTTTGGACGAGATGGTGAACAACATTGGCCAGACCTTCTTGGGGTTGAGCATTGGATGCGCACGATGCCACGACCATAAATTCGATCCTGTCTCTGCCAAAGACTATTACGCAATGCAGGCGTTTGTGGCAGGCGTGGAATACGAGGATCGTGAAATCCGAAGCCCCGAAGCAGACGCCCGCAAACAACAGACAATTCCCCTTCGCGCCCGCGTTTCTGAGATCGAGGAACGGTTGAATCTGCTGACTCCTTTTGCAAAGCCCGGTACGACTTCAAAAAGTACCCAAGCGAAGGAAAACACAGAAACGTTTGCGCCGACCCTTGCCCAATGGATTCGATTTACGATTCATGATTCCAACCTGCACCCTTCGCTCGGCCTAATTGAACCTTGCATTGACGAGTTTGAAATATGGACAGACGAACCGACACCTCGCAACCTAGCCTTGGCAACGCAAGGAACTAAGGTCACTGCCTCCAGCAGCAATGTTTCCGACCTGCACAAGCTGGAGCATATTCACGATGGCAAGTATGGAAACGAACGAAGTTGGATGTCGGGAACTCCTGGGCAAGGCTGGGTTCTTTTCGAACTGCCGGCGGCGACCAAAATCTCGAAAGTGGTATGGAGCCGCGACCGAAACGGCGTTTTTCAGGACCGTCTACCCATCGCATTCACTTTAGAAGCAGGACCATCGGCCGATGCTTTATCGATCCTCGCAGAAAGGAAACCATTGCGAACAACCGTGGGTGCTGGCCCCGTGAACTTGGACCGTATCGTTCCAACAAGCGCTCGCCGACTTCGCTTTACGATTCTCAATACCAATAGTCTGGAACCTTGCCTGGACGAACTGGAGGTTTACACGACCGACGGAATCAACATCGCACTTTCGGAACACGGTACCAAAGCAACCTTGTCGGGAAGCACGCTCGTTCCCAATCGACACGATCCAACCTTCATCCATGACGGCAAGTATGGTAATGAAAGTAGCTGGATGGGGAACGAACCTGGAAAAGGCTCGGTGGAACTGGAATTTCCTGAAGCAAAGACCATTACGCGCATCGTTTGGAGCCGAGATCGAACCGGCAAGTTCGAAGATCGCTTACCGATCGAGTACCGGATCGAAGTCCTGCGGGACGACAGCTGGCATTTGGTTGCCGATTCCAGCGATCGACATCCGCATATCGCAGGCATGTCGCGAGGTCCATCGTTCACTGTCGTCGGACTGCTACCTGAAGAGGCCGATGAGGCCAAAAAGCTACTTGCGGAAAAAACGCAATTGCTAAGCCAAGTGAAGCTGGCAGAGCTGGGTGACAAAGCGTTTGCGGGCCAGTTCCGTACCCCCGATAAGATTCATCTACTCAACCGAGGGGATCCAGAACAGCCGAAAGAAGAAATCTCACCAAGCGTCCCAGCTCAATTCGGCACGCTCCGATTGCCAGAAAATTCGCCGGAACAAGAACGGCGTATCGCCTTAGCAATATGGATTACTAATCCCGACAACCCGCTAACATCAAGGGTGATGGTGAATCGCATATGGCAAGGTCATTTCGGCTCCGGACTGGTAAACACGCCAAGCGATTTCGGCCGTAACGGTTTGAAACCGAGTCACCCAGAACTGCTGGATTGGCTTGCGAACGAATTCGTGAAAAGTGGTTGGAACA
>CAITIF010000708.1 GCA_903892365.1 uncultured Pirellula sp.
ACGAGCAAGCGTTTACCCCAAGACAACTTCCAGGACTCTCCTTGGCTTTCCATTTGAGCCACTCCGGCACCTGACGCTTGGATCGCACCCAATCGAGTCGTCTTCGCGACATTAGGCAATGCAGGATTCGATCCGCTGGCGGGTGATGCGACAGCGTTTGCGATCGCTTCTGGGTTAAGGTACTGGACTTCGGGCGACCAAACTTGAATGGACTCGCGACGCAGGTAAACAGGGGATGGTTCGCGTGCCATCACGCCGGGCAGTTTGTTGCTGAGCGTGATCATGCCATTGATCATATCCATCACGAGATGTTGCCCGAACGCTTCAGCTTGCATTCCAGGCGCAATCAGTTTTAGCCACCCCGAATGATCTTTGGAGTCGGCCCGCGATGCCCCGAAAGCTTCCAGTCGTTCGACCTTCCAATTGGAGGTGTTTGATTGCAAGGAGCTTGCTTGAGGCTTGTTGCTCGGTGAACCGTCCCAACCCACGTTCAGACGCAGTTCATGGCAATCAAATGTATCCGGCGGGAGCCCTTGAACAAGGTGTTCCATGTGCACGCCGTTCTGCAGGATAGCTTGTGATTGATGAAATTCAAACTTGAATGAACCCTTGCATTTGAGGGTTGCATACGCCGGTCGCGACCGAATGTCTGGGATCTTATCACTTGGCCAAAGTCCACCTGGATCGAGTTCTACCTTAACGCGATCCACATAGAATAGATCCAGGTAGTCCAGTCCATTGAAGGGCGTATGGCGTTCCTTGTTGGATTCGTCGGAAGTGAGTAGATCCTTGTCCAGATAGATGGCAAGCATCCGCCCTTCGATGCGGGAATTCCCCAGTTTCATATCGATGGCTTGATCCGTCCATATCTGCCGTTTGTTGATACGAACGTCTTTAGTTTCAATAGACATTCCATCGTTCTTACCCGGTTCGCTAGGTGGCGAGTTGATGGTGATGGCTCCCATCAATTGTCCCGTCTCGACAGGGGGAAGATCTTTGCTCCATTCGACTTCTGACTTGAATTCGATTTCTGCACCGTTCGAATTCTTGATCACGATCGCTCGCTTGGTCGATTCGGCGTCCCCTTGGGGGATGATGATCGTCAACGGTTTGAAATGCCAACGGGTCTTCGTCTTTTGTTCGCGTGATTGAAATAAAAGAATCGCGTTCTCCGTCTTAACGACACGAGGCGAGGAACGTTGCCAATCCCCTTCCGCGAAAAGTGCTTCCCACCATTCTGTGCGACGGATGGTAGTGGGAGCGTTTGCGACTGCTCTTTTTTGTTCGGATGCTGCGGGTTCAAGAAATGGGACAGCGATGCCCAGGTACGCACCGAACACAACAAGCAATGGAACAAGTATGCGAAGATAATCACGAAGAAACATTATGAGAATCGATTGGGTACGAAGTCCTCCCATCGACCTTTTGCTTTGAGCAATCGTTCAATCAGTTCTCGTACTGCGCCGCGCCCACCATTGGCGTTCATGGTCCATTTGGCAGCATGTTTTACTTCAGGTGCACCGTCTGCGACGGTTGCGCTCAAGCCCACTTCGTGCATGACCGGCATGTCCGGAAGATCGTCGCCAATGTAGCACACCTCGTGCATTTCGACGCCGGCTTGCTGGATCATCTCGCGAGCTGCTGGCAGTTTTTCTTGAAAGCCTTGACGGACCAAAGTGATTCCTAGTTCAGCTGCTCGCAATTTTACGATTTGCGAATTTCGGGCGGTCAAAAGACCGAATTGGAAACCGGCTTTGCACCATAATTTGATGGCATGCCCGTCGCGGACGTAAAACGACTTGCTCTCGATACCCGCATTATCGATGGTGATGTTTCCATCCGTGAGAACCCCGTCCACATCCGACAGGATCAATCGAATCGGTTTTGCAATCTCGGTATCGCGCGGAGCCATTAGGATTCCTCTCGAAAGGCGTCAGAGCCGAAAAGCCTCAGCGACGAAGGGCCGTTGGGCCAATCGTTGTTGGTGGACGGGGCGAGATCGCTTGCTGGGCGACCGGTGGTATCGCTTGTTAGTTCATGGTCCAGTCCTAAGACGTCGGTGATATCGATGAGTCCAATCGGATGGTCCTCTGCATCTACCACGGGCAGTTCGCTGATTTTACGTTGTACCATGATATCGATGGCATCCGTGAGTCGAGCTCCGGACTGGATCGCCGAAAAGCTTTTTGTCATCAGATCGGCGACGCAGGTGTCCAAGTCGCAATCGCGCCTCTGTTCCAACAATCGCGCGAGATCGCTGTCGGTAAAGATGCCCTCGAGACGTTGCTGATCGTCCACTAGCATGGTTGCTCCGGATCTTCTGCCAGGCTTTGCGGCATCGACCAACATCGCACGAATGGATACCTTGCTGGAGGCGATTCGACACTCTTGAACCGAACGCATCACTTCATCGACGGAAGCTAGGCGTTTGCCAAGCGATCCACCTGGATGCAATTCAGCGAACTCTTCAACACCAAAACCTCGAGCCTCGCTAACGACCAAGGCGAGCGCGTCGCCAATGGCCAACATGGCGGTTGTGCTGGTGCTGGGGGCAAGATTATGCAAGCAGGCTTCGCGGCAAGGGGGCAATATCAGGGCGATATCCGCCTGTCGCGCCAAAGGGCTGTTGGCGCCACTGGTGATCGCAATCACCCCCGCTGATTTTCGGATCATGAAGGGCAGAATTCGAACGATTTCTTCTGTTGCTCCACTATTGGACAACATCAAAACCACATCCAAGGGGCCGACGCATCCCAGGTCGCCATGAACCGCTTCCGATGGATGTAGAAAATGAGCTCGAGTGCCGGTCGATGCAAAGGTTGCGGCCAGCTTTTTTCCGATCAGACCTGCTTTGCCGATTCCACACACAATCAAGCAACCCTGCATCGCAAGGAGCTTATCGACAGCAACTAGGAAATCTTCGTCGATCGATTCTGCGAGCATTTGAATCGAATTTGCAGCTTGGGTCA
>CAITIF010000709.1 GCA_903892365.1 uncultured Pirellula sp.
CGACTGGCAACCATGTCGAAAACAAAGATGGCCTAACGCGAAGAAGGGTTCATATTCGTCGCAGAAGACTGTCCCCATTGTTTCGTCAGCTTCTGGTTCTATCTTGATCTAGGATTCAGAAAATTTACCCCCTTCCTCCGGAGCTGTGTGTGATGTTGAAAAAATACTGGGCCAAAACCGTGGCCTGTTCTTTTGCAATTCTTTTTGGAGCATTGGCCATGAGCACATTGGGCTTCGCCGCCGATGAAGGCAAAAAAGCACCTCCCGCTTTAGCCTTCGAAATGGAAACACTCGATGGCAAGAAGGTTGCCCTTGATACCTACTCCGGCAAAGTGATTCTGGTCGTTAACGTCGCCAGCGAATGTGGCTTGACTCCACAGTACGAAGCATTGCAAGAACTCTATGGGAAGTACAAGGACAAAGGCCTGGTCATTCTGGGCTTTCCTTGCAACCAATTCGGTAGCCAAGAACCAGGAACGGCTGCAGAAATCAAATCATTCTGCACCAAGAACTATGGCGTCACTTTCGATATGTTTGCCAAGGTCGATGTCAATGGCGACAACGCTGCCCCATTCTTCAAACACCTCACCGCACTCGAGACCAAGCCTAAAGGCTCTGGCAAGGTAGGTTGGAACTTCGAAAAGTTCTTGATCGGACGAGATGGCACCGTGGCTGCCCGCTATGCACCTACTGTTGCTCCAGACGCAGCTGAACTGGTCAAACAGATCGAAGAGCTACTCAGCAAATAATTCGCTTGGCTGTTGCTTCGAACGCGCCAAAATTGAAACGAATCGTAATCGTAAGCTGGAGTCTTATTCCAGCTTACGATTTTTTATGGAATCGAACGATTACAGCGAATCGGAGCCTGTGAGCTGTTGCTCCACTTCATCGGCTTGAAACGCGATGGCACTCACAACTCGAACCACTTCCATCGGATCGGTTGTATCTGCCAAGAGATTGCTTCGCAGCACTAGCTCTTCTCCACCCTGCTCATTGGGCTGGAACGCAAAGGCTCCATGCAGCGTTTGATGATTAAAACGCAACAAGGTAACTGCATTGCTTGGATTGGCGGGTCCGCATGGTGACCAAAAGCAAATCAATTCATGCCCATCATCATCTTTGCGGCCAAACGTAGCATAAACCGTTTGTTTGCGCAAACTTGCGACGGGCACGATCATGCCCCATTGATCACCTTGTTCTTTCAAAACCCAATTGGAAGTCTTGGCCACTTTGCGTACGATGGCTCGAATATCAACTGCAGGTGCCGACAATTCGAGCGCATTGAGATTCAGTTTTGGAGCTGCCGCAGTGGGATTTGCAGCAGCCGCCACGGGCTGTGCTGCTACCGGAGCTGCTGGTGGTGCGGCCCCCACCGGAGCACCAGGCTGAAAGGCCTGTTGTAAGGCTGCAGGAAACGCCATTCCCATGCCAAAGCCCAAACCTTGCCCCACACCCGGATTCTGACCTGCGGCTGCCATAGAATTCGCCGCTTGATACAACGTGTACGATTTCAAATCGCCAAGCACCGTCATACCCGCTCTAGCGTCGATTGCTTTTTCGACCTCCTCCGGCGGTGTAATGCTGTTGATAATGAAGTCCGTCAGTTCAAGCCCAAATTTACTGAAGGCATCGGCGATCTTCAGTCGCGCGGCCGCGGCAACTTCGTCAAATTTAGACGGCAAATCAATCAAACCAATACCAGAAGTGGCCAGAAAATCGGTCAATCCGGAAACGATAACATCCTTCAAATAGCTTGTCACTTGTTCGGTCGTATAACGCCCACGAGTCCCCACCAAGGCGTTGATCAACAGTGGCGAATCGATGACCCGAAAAGCAAACTTACCGAAGCCTCGCAAACGCACTAATCCAAAATCGGGATCACGCATGGTAATGGGAGTCTTCGTCCCCCAACGTTGATCGACAAAGGTTTGCTTCCCTACAAAGTAAACGGCTGCTTGAAAGGGTGACTTTTCCCAAGGAATCGTCAAAATTCTCGTCAATACGGGAACGTTGGCCGTGGTCAATGTGTAGCGACCTGGTCCAAACACGTCCATCGCTTTGCCATCGCGAAAGAAAACTGCTTCTTGCGCTTGCTGAACAATCAACTGTGCTCCCAGCTGAATCGCAGCTGTCCCATCTGCCGGCACACGACCTACGACATTTTGCCCGCTCTGGTCGAAGAAATCGATTACTTCCAATCGAAACACCATAACACTTCCTTTCTAGGTCTCGCCTCGCAATATCGAATTACGTCTTTCCCACTTCGACCGCATCTCACTTAATGACTCAGCCGCCTTATCAAGATCCACAACCAACGGCTCAAGCGACGGTACTTCGGGATCCGCTAAATACTTGGCCACACGTTCCAAATCGGCCACTATCGCCGCATCCAATTGACTCAGCTTTAGACTAACAGCCGGGTCGGGCTTGGCTTGCATGAACCAATTGCTATTACCATCGACGGTCGCTTCAATCTTTTGCTGAAGAGCGTCGATGTCTGAACGCAATCTCTCACCTTTTGCGATCTGATCCAATTGAGCCGATTGCAAAAAGTTCTTGGTGTAGGTTTGAGACAATCGTTTGTATTCTTGCAAACGATCGATCAAGAACTTGCGAGTCTTTCGATCATCTTCGCGCCGCGTTTCAAATTGTTGATACCCTGAATAGCCGGGAATCATCGACTTGAGCCAATCGAGCATTCCACCTGATTTCGCTGGTTCTGCCACCGTCACGTCTCCTCTTTCAACAGTCAAAACTGTGTCAACTGTACAGATTGGAAAACGCGACGGCAACATCCCGTGCGAAATTTGCCCTGCAGCGATTCAGCGATCAGGCGACCGAACGATCGGAATCAGAATCCGCGAAATAATCTGGATAGAGCTCACGCAAAGACTCTTCCACCAATCGAACTGCAAACAAAATCTGCTCTTCTGAGTGAGTCGAATTGATGAAGAATCGAAGTCTGGCTGCAGCTTCTTCCACTGCTGGATACAAAATTGGCAGCACATTGACTCCTTGGCTGACCATTCGATCAGCCAGCTTCAGAGCTACCAAAGAATTACCCAAGATAACCGGCACAACAGGCGTACCGGACGAATCCCCCGTGTTGAGCCCGCGCTTGCGAGCTTCATCCAAGAATAACTTGGAATTATGCCGCAGTTTCTCAACACGTTCTGGCTCAGCTTCCAAAACATCCAGCGAGGCAAGCGCAGCCGATGCATTAGACGGTGACAAGCCAACACTAAATACGAATCCGGGTGTCGTATACTTGAGATATTCGATCAACTCGCGCCGACCAGCGATGTAACCACCACAAGAACCAAACGACTTACTGAGCGTTCCCATCCAAATATCGATTAGGTTCGCGTCGATACCGAAATGTTCACTGATCCCCCTACCCGTCTTGCCCATCGTTCCGATCGAATGCGCTTCATCGACCATCAGCCAGGACTTATAACGCTGCTTGATCTCGACGAACCTCGGTAGCTCTGGATAATCGCCATCCATGCTATAGACACCTTCCACAATCACCAACACGCGTCGGTACTTGTCTCGAATATCTTGCAAGATGCGTTCTAAAGCTCGCCAGTCATTATGCGGAAAAGCACGTCTTCGAGCACCAGACAATATAGCTCCCTGAACGATACTATTGTGCGATAAGGAATCATGCAGAATCAAATCACCAGGACCAAGCAAATGCCCAATGACAGACTCGTTGGTTGCATGTCCACCAACCATCACGATGCTATCTTCAACACCGATCCATTTCGCAATTCGACGCTCCAACTTTTGATGGAGATCCTTTTCTCCACTCACGAGCCGGGAAGCCGAGCAACTCGTACCATATTTGTTGACGGCATCCACGACAGCCTTGTTGACCGCCGTATCACCGCTCATGCCCAAGTAGTTGTAAGAGGCAAAGCTTATCAACTCGCGGCCAGAAATCGTGGTCGTATCGCGAACGACACCCTGATGAGCTGCGAAATAGGGATTACGAACCCCCGTCGATAACAGCTCCGACATCGTCATTTTCAGACGACGGTACTCGGGGAGCAAATCGAATTGATAATCTTCGGGCGTTACCTCGCGACTATGCAGAACATCTTCCGCCGCAACCGCTTCGGTAAGGCTACGATGAATGCGTTCCACTCCAAAGAGTTCCTCAATCGCTGCCGCAACCTGCCTTACAGTGTCGATATCTTGCAAAACGTCTTCTGGGAAGCGACCACCAAATTGTTGCTCCAACGAATGGGCAATTTGCAGTCTTTCCAAGGAATCGAGGCCCAGATCCAGAACAATGTTGGTATCTAGATTGACGTCTTCGGCTCGTTCCTGCGCAACCGCTTTAACGGCACCAATCACAACGCGAACAATCTCTGGATGCGGATCCTTCTCTTTCAAGTTAGGATCCTTCAATAAGTTCTTAATCGATCCGCCGTCGCGGCC
>CAITIF010000710.1 GCA_903892365.1 uncultured Pirellula sp.
CTTACACCGGCTTTCCGGAGGTCATGGATGGCCGCGTGAAAACCCTTCATCCTAAAATTTTCGGTGGGATTCTGGCTCGACGCAACCATCCTCAGGATCTTCAATCGTTAGCAGAGCACGGCATCGTCGAATTCGATTTGGTGGTAGTAAATCTGTACCCATTTGAATCGACCATCCGTAAGTCCGGAGTCACTTTGGCGGAAGCCATCGAACAGATCGACATCGGAGGCCCGAGCTTGATTCGGGCGGCAGCCAAGAATAACGATTTCGTCACCGTTGCCACTCATTTTAATCAGTACGAATTGATTGCGAATGAGCTTCGAATGCACGGTGGAACCAGCAAGGCGACTCGTTTAAGATTAGCGGCAGAATGCTTTATCGCCACGGCTTCCTACGACCATACCATCGCCACCTATCTTGAAAAGCAAGTCACAGATTCCAAGCCCAAGGTCGAAGAAGACAAGCCCGCCGACGCGGCCTCCATCGATCTTCCTGTTTCCGTGTCAGTCCCAATGACCTTGAAGTACAACTTGCGGTACGGCGAGAATCCGCATCAAGCCGCCGCCTTGTACAAACTTCCGGGAAGCAGTGGCGTATCCTTGGTGGACGCGGAACAGCTCAACGGCAAAGAGCTTTCGTTCAACAATTTATTGGATCTGGACAGTGCACTGGAAATTATCCGCTGTTTTGCCAAACCATCCGCTGTCGTGATCAAGCACAACAACCCATGCGGCGGTGCTTCCGCCCATAAGCTTTCGTTTGCCTGCCGCAAGGCTTTGGCGGGTGATGAACAAAGCGCGTTTGGTGGCGTGCTGGGATTCAACATGACGGTCGATGCGGAAACTGCTGAAGTCCTCTCCGAACCGGGCTTATTTATCGAAGCCATCGTCGCACCCGCGTTTACCGCTGAAGCGGTTCAAATCCTGAAGACCAAGCCAAAATGGCGAGACAATGTGCGATTGATGCAAACTGGGCCCTTCGGCGAACAGCCGATTGCCTTAACGTATCGCTTTATCAGCGGTGGGGTATTGGTTCAACAAGCAGACAATCAACCTCCAACGAACTTGAAATGGCGTACGGTCACCAATGTCGATGTGGCGGAAGAACTTTGGGATGACATCGCGTTCGGTTGGGAAATGGTCCGGCACGTGAAGAGCAATGCGATCGTGCTCGCCCGCGATGCGGCTCTGGTTGGCGTGGGTGCAGGCCAAATGAGCCGAGTCGACAGCGTGGAGATTGCGATTGAAAAGGCGGGCGAACGTTCGCAAGGCAGTATTTTGGCATCCGATGCTTTCTTCCCTTTCCCGGATTCGATCCACCGTGCTGCCAAAGCAGGTATCATTGCCATTATCCAACCTGGCGGTTCTAGACGAGATGACGAAGTGATCGCGGCCTGCAACGAAAATCGCATCCCCATGATCTTCACCGGGCAAAGGCACTTCAGACACTAGTCTGGATCAACTTGAACCGTGGGCACTGGCCGCATTGATCTGTCTCATGTGGTAACATTGGTCGCAACGAAAACATTTTGACGTTGCGCCAATCGGCATCCTCCGGACCTTTTGCAGGGACGCTTTTTTGGTAGTCGCAGTCGTACTCAGCTACGGCGTTTCGAGTATGCGTACGAATACCATTTCCTTGAGTACGAGTACGACGGAAGGCTTCAGTGCGCAACTGCAAAAACTAACGCCTGCGGTTCAGCAATAACAATCTCGCAAAGAAAAAATCCCCCCTGTTGAACCGATATTTCCCAACAGAACGAAGCTGCGAATGAAATTAAGGAAAAACGCGATCAAGCCGCTTCGATTCGATCCCTATGCCTTGATCGGTCCGGAGAGACCGATTCACCCAAATGAATGGTCAGAGGTTCTAGAGAGGCTTGTTCAGGTCCGTGACGATATGCTTCAAGCGGGTTCTTGGGGGACGCAAGGACTTGAAGGATCGACCAGTCCTGTTTCGTCTTCCAATGTCGCATTTGTTTCTTGGCCCGATCGGATTCTCCATGCCTATGCAAACGATCGTCGTGGCAGTGAACTTGGTAGGCTTTTTCGTTGTGCCACTCATCTGCATTCTGTCGTGGACCGCGTTGTAGTGGTTGCAGTTGAAGGTTCCCTTGCCGGCGCAAGATCGATTCTTGAATCATGCTGTCAGCCTTTTTGGAACGAACTGAGTCGCGCGGATCGCGGAAGCAAGCCACGCATCATTTTCGAAGATAGCTCTTGGGACAATGATGCTGTGCAAGGTCTTCTTCATTTGCTCGACGCGCACAAAAATCGGCCTCCCACTTGCGAACTCGATCGATGGGCATTGGTGGTTATTGGATCGAATGAAGCAACCATGCATACCTCAGTAACACTGCAACGACTTCTGGATGCGTTCGAGCAGAGCACCATTACAAACGAACAGCATCGCCATCAGTTGCTGGTGCCGGTTGTTCGCCAAGGAGTGACTATACCATCGAGGATGCTGACCTGTGGCCAGGCAGGGCGTCTTTCGGACGAAACCTTCGAAGTGCCTTCGGATATCAGCGGAGGGTTTTCGTTGTTTACTGCTGCTGGCTTGGTCCCAGCATCTCTTCTCGGAGTGAACGTCATTGAGCTGCTGCAAGGTGCAGCCGCCATGACGAAACACTTTGCCGAGACCGAAGCTCAATCCAATATCATCCTACAATTCTCAGCCGTCCATCATCTTTTGAGAACGAAGCGGCATGTGCACCATGGTGTAATGAGCGTGTGGAGCAAAGCGTTGGCCTCGTTCGGACCATGGTATAGCTCGCTTGCACAGCAGCGCCACGGAGCATCGAACTCAACGGGGATTGGCCAATGGACGGTTATGAATTCTCGAGATTGGGACAACCATCTACTGCAGAAGGAAATGGCGACGTCAGAACGAGTCTTTCACCACGTTGTCCCCGAACAGGTGCGATTTGATCCGCTGCATGGAGAAAACGGTGATTCATTACCGACGGCTTTTCAGAACCGATTCCAAGAGGTCATCACGACGATATCGAGAACTGGAAGTCCGTCGACTGTACTTTCTCTCCCATGCATTGATGAGCTCCATGTTGGCCAATTATTTCAAATGATGATGTTGGCCACAGAGGTCGAAGCAAGACTCGCTGAATCAAAACCTTAGGGCCCTGACGATTTGCTCTTGAGACCTGGACGGACCGTTAGAAAACGTTCCCAGGCCTGAGAAGAAATCTTGCTACCCGACACATGTAGCGCGTTCAGGCTTTTCATCGATTGCAGGGTTTTTAGTGATGCGTCCGTGATCGGGCAATCATTCAACCACAATGTTCTTACGGTCTTATTCTCGGCAAGTTCGGCAACTCCTGCATCGGTAATCGCGCACCCAGAAACATCTAGTTCTTCGAGCGTGCTCATCTTAGCAATCGCCTTCATGGATTGGTCTGAAACTTGGCTCGACTCTAGACTTAACCGCGTTACGTTCCACGGTGGGTCGATTGCGGTTTGATTGCTGTCGGTCAAATCCACGAACAGCTCATCACCGACCGAGGTAAACGAAAGCTCAAGCCATTTGGAATTTCGAAATGCGATGGGCCATGCGAGCAGTTGCTCGGACGTGATCTTGCACTGGGACAAAACAGCTTCGTTTCTTGTTGCGAAGTAGGGACGGCCTGAATCCGAGGCACTTCGAAGTAAGTATGTGTCATATGCCTTGCGCAGATCGACTTCATTAGCGAGCTTACCCAATAAGGACACATCGGACTGGCCTCGGTAGATGCTGGCGAGATAATCCTGGAACGATCGATTCATGTCCTTGGATCCGTCCATCCATAGATGCGTTAGGCCTGCTGCTTGGCTGTACCATTGGGCGATGTCGGGTTTATTGCGCAGATCCTTTCCAGAGCAAGCGTAGAATTCCTCCCAAGGAATCCAAAAATTCTCACGCAAACGGCGATAGCGTCCGCTCTGAAAACGAGGCGAATCCCATCCCCCCACGTCAACGATCCAAGCACCTCCACAGCGTCGTATGGACATTGACTCCAAATACAGCGCGATCCCTTCCACGAACAGGAAGCCAGAATCCTCGTCCGAGTTCATCTTGATCGGGAATATCTCCGATTCGTAAAAGAACTGATGCACCAATTCGTGCACCACGGTGCTAGCCGTCTTGGGCCCATCCCAATAGAACATGGCCAACTTGCGGTTCGGATCGTAGAACCCAGTGGAAATGGCGATGTTGCGATATTGCGACTTGAGA
>CAITIF010000711.1 GCA_903892365.1 uncultured Pirellula sp.
CGAATCTCTTGCGGGGATGGATTGTTGGCGGCATGATCGATCCGAACACGGGTAGAAGTTCAGGAACCGTTCTAGCAACCACGGACGGCGGAACGACTTGGCAAACCACCGTTTCGAATTTACCTCGATTGACTGGTTTGCAGTATCTTGGGCCCGATCATCTTCTTGCTTGGGGGGATTGGTCGAACCTTTATCAATCATCGCTGTTTGAATCGATGGATGGTGGAAAGTCTTGGTCCTCCAGGCCGGTACCATGCAGCCACATTCAAGCCGCAGCCGCAGACGTGAACGGAACATTGGTTCTGGTCGATCGGACCGGTCGAGGGTATCGAACGGGCGACGGGACGAATTTTCAACCCCTGTCACTTCCGCTAAGCCCGCTCGAGCCTATCCGTTTCTGCAAATGGATCGAAGGAGTTTGGTGGCTGGGTGGGGACGCGGGGCATCTGTATCGATCCCAAGATGGAGCTACATGGAAAAAGTGCATGCTTCCCGGAATTGCTTCCGACCATCAGTGGCTTTCGCTTCGTGACATTGCTGTCATTGGAAAACGAGGGTGGGTCGTTGGGAACCCTGGAAACGTGATTTGGACAACCGAAGACCAAGGGGACACTTGGTCCGTTCGCAAGACCGACAGCGTGACCATGAATCACGCAGTGTCTGCTTTGAATGCGGACGTTCTCATGACGTGCGGCTCCTTTGCCTCCATCCGGGCAAGTCGCAATGGCGGTAAG
Source organism: uncultured Pirellula sp. (assembly GCA_903892365.1). Taxonomy (GTDB): domain Bacteria; phylum Planctomycetota; class Planctomycetia; order Pirellulales; family Pirellulaceae; genus JBKCUI01. The sequence goes on from CAITIF010000711.1 coordinate 735, forward strand.
GCATGGTGGCCCCTGCATCAATCGGGTTCTCGTGCTAGTGTTCTGAATATTGCGAGCACTAGTTCTAGCATCGCATGGGACCTGTTGGCTCAAGTCGCATTCGAGCTGCGACGAACGACTTCCATCGTGGTCATTCACGACCAACTTTATGAGAAGCGAATGGGACTGGAGCCCGACTTGGAAAGCCGTGTCGCGATTGCCGGTTCATCGATCGGCGCATCGCCGGTTCGCATGATGCCACAGTTTCCCGTGGGAAACATCCTTTCTGGGGTGCGAGCCATGGACGTCAACTACTATGCAGCAAGAAGTTCAACCGAAGCGGAGCAAGCGAGTTCCGCCATGCTTCGTGCGTTGGTATTCGAGCTTCGTACGTTGCGGCCTGACGTTTTGGTCACCGATTGTTCCGAAACAGGAATGGAGCTAGAAAGACTTTCGAGCAACGCGATCGACGCATCGGTCCGGCTCGCAGCGGATCCGCATTTTCGATTGTTTTCAGAAGCCAGCGGTATCCCGGAGGATGCTTGGCAACCGCAGCGCACCATAGTACGAGGCACGCGAGCTGGGCTAGTTTATTCCCAGGCAATGCTCTTTAAGTCGACAGGTGTAGCCTTAGGGCAAATTCTGTTAGGAATCCATCGCATTCTTGATCTCCAGTCTGCTCAAGACGAACCATCCGCGAAAATTGCATATCGATTCTTAGGGTCCAAGAGCGGGTCCATGCGAGATCCGCTGGAAGGTGTGTTGAACGATCCTGCAACCCAATTGAACGAGCGATCCAAACCGTCCGTGAGACTGGCGGCATTGATGGCTACTTGCCAACTGTACGATTACAGACAAATGTTCCTCACAGAATCGAGCAGCAAGTTCACTACCGATCGAGTCTGGGAAGGCAAAATCAAGGGGATCGCCAAGGACGCATCGCCTCAATCGGTCTGCCCTGCCTTGTTGGAAATCGCGATCCAAAGTCGACGCGAAGGAGATTGGCA